>JAEKFU010000196.1 GCA_016522385.1 Pseudomonadota bacterium | reverse complement strand
ATTCATGCAACTGTCAGGACTACCTCATGCCCAGGGCGGGTCGCGGCAATCCATTGGTCGGTCGGGATCCACAAACAGGCTCCAGTCAGGCAATCGGATAACCCGCCTGAGGGAAACCACCACGCGGCGCGTTGCCTTGCCATCCGTATACTGAAGGTAGAGGTCGGGATTTTTGTTACTGTCGAGAGATGAATTCCAAACAACGTGATTGCAAGTCGCGCATTCCCGGCCTAGTCTGACTATCTATCTGTTTGGGAACGAGATTTGCCTGTGTAGCGCTTTCCTTGCCCAAAAGCGGTCATCAAGGACGGCGCGATGTTCGAACGAAAGGGAGAGGATGACATGAAACTCATCAGGACATTTGTGGCCGCCGCGCTGGCACTTGTGGTGGCGTCCGGTATGGCGATGGCCGGTGACATTAAGAAAGTCAGGGTCGGCACGGAAGGCGCATATCCGCCGTTTAATTTTGTTGACTCGAACGGCAAACTTCAAGGGTTTGACGTCGATATCTCGCAAGCGCTGTGCGACAAAATGAAGGTCGAATGCGAGTTCGTCGCCCAAGACTGGGATGGCATCATCCCGGCACTGCTGGCCAAGAAATATGATGCGATCATCGCTTCGATGTCGATCACTGAAGAGCGTATGAAAAAAGTTGACTTCACCAACAAATATTACCAGACACCGGCCAAGTTCGTCATGAAAAAGGGCGCCGGCCACGCGGACACAAGCCCGGCAGGCATGAAGGGCAAAGTTATCGGGGCACAGTCCTCAACAACCCATTCAAGCTATCTGGAAGACAACTACAAGGACAGCGAGCTGAAGTTCTATGGCACTCAGGATGAGGCCAATGCGGACCTCGCAGCCGGGCGACTTGATGCCATCCTTGCCGACTCGATCGTGCTATGGGAATGGACGACCAAAAGCGATGACGGAAAGTGCTGCGAATTTGTTGGCGATGACGTGCTCGGTGAGAAATGGTTTGGCAAAGGCGCGGGCATTGCGGTGCGCAAGGAAGACGGCGAGCTGAAGGGTATGCTGAACAAGGCGCTCGCGGAAATTATCGCTGACGGCACCTACAAGAAAATCAACGACAAATATTTCCCGTTCTCGGTCTATTGACCCGAGCGACCTGATCCAACAGTATCGAGCGGTAGCAGCCTTAACACGCTGCTACCGGTTTTGTTATTCCGCCTTTCGTTCAGGGTCATAAGAACGCACGGGTTAGAGGTAGTGCGGCATGTGGGAAAGCCTGGAGCTGCTGTCTTTTGGCGCAGACGGCTGGGGAGATGAACTTGCACAGGGCCTAATGGTCACAGTGCTGTTGGCTGTCTGCACGTTGCCATTTGGTCTTGCACTGGGTCTTCTGGTGGCGGTCGCCAAAGACAGTGGCGAGCGATGGTTGGTGCTTGCGGCGAATGTCTACACGACAATCTTCCGTGGACTACCGGAATTGTTGACGCTGTTCATCGTCTATTATGGCGGCCAGATTGCCCTACAGCAATTTGTCAACCTGTTCACCGACGTCTATGTCGAAGTCAATAGCTTTGTCGCCGGAATGGTGGCGCTCTGCCTGGTGTTTTCCGCCTTTGCCAGCGAAACTTTTCTGAGCGCATTTCGTGGCATTCCAAAAGGACAGCCGGAAGCCGGTAAGTCCCTCGGGTTATCGCCATTCCAGGGTTTTCGCCTGATTGTGTTTCCGCAACTTGTTAGGCTGGCCCTTCCCGGTCTGTCCAATCTTTGGCTGGTGCTGTTGAAGGACACATCGCTGGTTTCAATCATTGCGCTCGATGATCTGATCCGTAAAACCAATATTGCCGTCGGCATCACCAAACAGCCGCTGATGTTCTATGCGGTGGCCTGTGGACTATATCTGGTGATCGCGCTGATTTCGTCGAAAGGCCTGACGGCCATCGAGGTCAAGGTCAATCGCGGCCAGGAGGCCAGAAGCTGATGGCGTTGCACGAAGCGATAGAACGCCCGGCCACCCCGCCCGCCAAGCAATGGTCCTGGCCGCGCATGGTCGGCGTCACATTGTGTGGCTTGTGGATCCTGCTCGCCGTCCTCCTCGTCTGGTCGCTGGCGTCCGCATACGATGCGGAGACGTTTGGCCGTTATGCACCGCGCATGTTGGACGGCCTGCTTCTGACAATCCAGATTGTTGGCCTTAGCATTCTGATGGGCTCTATCCTGTCCCTTCCGATTGCTCTGGCGCGGATCAGTAAGTCGCTAATCATCCGCAAACTGGCCTTCGGATATGTCTATTTTTTCCGCGGCACGCCGCTGCTGGCACAGTTGTTTTTGACCTATTACGGCGCCGGGCAGTTTCGACCTGCTCTGGAGGACCTGGGGTTGTGGTGGTTCTTCCGCGAGGCCTTCAACTGCGTCATGCTGGCCTTCGTACTCAACACCGCAGCCTATCAGGGCGAAATTTTGAAAGGCGCCATCCAGGCTGTGCCAACCGGGCAACGCGAAGCTGCCATGAGCCTTGGACTGTCACGCCAGGTGACTTTCTTCAAGATCATTCTGCCACAGGCTTTGATCACTGCGCTTCGGCCACTGGGCAACGAGATCATCTTCATGATCAAGGGATCGGCAGTGGCCAGCGTGGTAACGATACTGGATCTGATGGGCACGACGAAGCTGGCATTTTCGCGTACCTATGACTTCAACGTCTATCTGTGGGCAGCAATTCTTTATTTGAGCATGGTCGAAACGCTGCGCTTTACCTGGGACAGACTGGAGCGCCGTCTGACCCGGCATCAGCGCATGCCAAATGAAAAATAGCGGCTGGCGAGCGGTCGATTCAGGTTGAGGCAATCTGAAATGTGAGTCGTCTGTTAACCTGAATCTCAACCGACCCTAGAGCGTGTCTCTGAAAAGCTCACCGACAGAGCTTGTATTTGCCCGAATAAGCGAGGTAGCGGCCCGTATCCGGATTGAAGGAACGATATTTCGACGCACAATAGTCGTACCATTCGTCGGTCCAGGGTTCTGGACGGCGATAGCC
>JAEKFU010000292.1 GCA_016522385.1 Pseudomonadota bacterium | reverse complement strand
GGAGTATGTCCGGGTGAACGCCGATTTTGAGGTCTTCGAACTGGGGGATGTCGAGCTGCAATCCGGCGCTGTTCTGCCATCGGCCCGGCTGGGCTACAAGACCTATGGAACGCTCAATTCGGCCCGTGACAATGTCATTGTCCTGCCGACGTTCTATACCGGCACGCATATCCGCAATGAAGGGTTCTTTGGCACGGGCAGGGCGATCGAACCGGGCCGCCATTTCATTATCTCGATTAATCTGTTGGGCAATGGGATCTCTTCATCGCCGAGCAATACGCCAGCACCCTGCGATGGGCCGCGATTCCCCGATGTTACCCTTTGGGACAATGTAGCTTGCCAACATCGGCTGCTAAGCGAGCGGTTGGGCGTTGAACGCATAGCGCTGGTCACCGGCTGGTCGATGGCAGGCTGCCAGTCCTACCAATGGGCGGCCCAGTATCCCGGTATGGTCGATGCGATCCTTCCGTTCTGCGCTTCTGCCAGAACGTCGCCCCATAATTTTGTGTTTCTGGAGGGCGTCAAAGCGGCGCTGTGCGCGGATGCGGCCTGGAACAATGGTGACTACCTTGCGCCACCGGTTGCCGGTCTTGATGCCTTCGGCCGAGTTTATGCCGGTTGGGCGTACTCCCAGACCTTCTTTCGCGACGGCCTGTACCGCAAGCTTGGGTTCCAAACGCCAGGTGATCTGCTTGATGATTGGGGGAAGGACCATGCCGACAACTGGGACGCCAACAACCTGCTGGCCAAACTCAAGACCTGGCAGCTCGGCGATATCAGCGCCAACCCGCTTTATGAGGGTAACTTCAGGATGGCGTTGGCCGCGATTTCCGCCCGGGCAATCGTCGTGCCGTGCAGCGATGACCTGTATTTTCCGCCCAAAGACAATGAAATCGAGGTCGCTCACATGCCGCATGCCGCCCTTCGCGTGTTTGACTCACCCTGGGGGCATTGTGTGGCCAGCCCGGGCAACGAGCCGCGGTTCCATGAATTTCTCGATGACTGCATCAGGGAATTGCTGGACGCGGCCTAAGGGTTATGGCAAGGGGGCGGCGCTACTGCGTGACGGGAGTTGTCGCACATGAACCAGGTTGTGATTGTCGGTGCCGGGCAGGCTGGCTGCTGGGCGGCCAAGACGCTCAGGCAATATGATTATGCCGGCAAGGTGATTTTACTGGGGGAAGAAGCCTACCCACCCTATGACCGCCCGCCGCTGTCGAAAACGGTTTTGGTCGGCGACGCTGAGCCTTCTTCCACCTGGTATCTTTCGCTGGACGAATTGGCGGGTCTGGGCATCGACTTTCGACCCAATCTTAAGGCGCAAGAGATCGACCGTAGAGCATGTCAGGTGACGCTCGAAGGCGGCGCGTCGCTGAATTATGACCGGCTCATCCTGACAACAGGCGCCAGGCCCCGCGAGCTAACCGTGCCGGGCAGCGTCGACGCGCCAATCTATTACTTGCGCGGCATCGACGATTGTTTGGCGCTGCGCGCGGTGCTTCGTCCGGGCAATCGGATCATCGTTGTCGGTGGTGGACTGATCGGTCTTGAAGTTGCTGCGGCGGCGCGAAAACTGGGCTGTGAAGCCGTTGTTGTAGAAGTCGCCGACAGGGTGCTTGCGCGGGTCGCCGGGCCTGAAGTGAGCCGGTATGTCACCAATATGCATCGTGACCATGGCGTTGAAATTATCGCGGGCGTCATGCCGGAAAAGATCGAATCCGGTGCGCGAGCCTGCCGGATTATCTGCAAGGATGGCACGGTCGTTGAGGGCAATGCGATTGTTGCCGGTATCGGTGTGATCCCAAACAGCGAACTGGCGGCAAACGCTGGCCTGAACACCGAAGGCGGCATCTGGGTAGATGAATTTACCCGCACGGAGGACGAAAGCATTCATGCGGCCGGGGATGTGACCAACCACATCAATTTGCGCCTTGGCCGTCGGGTGCGCCTGGAGACGTGGCAGAACGCCCAGAACCAGGCTATTGCTGCAGCAAAAGTCATTTGTGGCCGCGAAGAGCCTTATACCGATACGCCCTGGGGCTGGTCGGACCAGTATGATTGCAACCTGCAGATGCTTGGGATCCCGGAGACTTTCGATGAGCCGGTCCTGCGTGGTAAGCCGGAAGAGGGTTCTTTCAGTCTGTACTACTTGCGCGAAGGCAAGGTCAGCGCGATGGCCGCGATCAATGCGGTGCGCGATGTTGCGGTGTCGCGGCGACTGATCGCCGGCAACATTGCCGTTGATGCAAGCAGATTGGCCGACACGGCTGAACCCATGAAAACACTGCTTGCGGCGTCGTGAGCCGGCAAGCCTGTCCGACGCTGTTCACAGCAAACGATCACTTCAGTCGATGGTTTCCGTGTCGGTTCCAAAGAGTCTGTCACGGGTCGCCGAATAGTGTTCGGCAGGATCATAGGTCTCAACCGGCAGTTTCAAATCCTGGGCGTTTAGTCTGCCTATGGCGGCGAGCAGTGCATAAGCGGCAACGATCGAATCGCGCCGTGCCTGGACCAGGGCAACCTGGGAATCAAGCAGTTCCTGTTCGGCATCCAGAACATCGAGCGTGGTACGTGATCCGACAAGCGCCTCTTGTTTCACACCTTCCAAAGCGAATTCGTTGGCGCTGACCTGGTCAGAAAAAGACTTGATGGTCTGGCGCGCGGCAATCAATATATGCCAGGCACTAACAACACCTTCACGCACTTGTCGGCGTACATCAAGGGTCAGTAGGCGCTGTTGGCTCGACAACTGCTTGGCTTCGCGCACGTCGGAATAAACCTGGCCTGCCTGATAGAGCGGTACAGTGATGGCGCCGAATATGGTGGCGTCTTCGCTGTGAAGGCTGCCAATGCCTGCTCGAGTTCGGTAAGCCCAGCGGCCCACGACTGACACGGTCGGTAGCAGGTTCCCCTTGACGGCTTCGGTGTTGTGCAAGGATGCATCTTCAAGATTCAGTGCTGCCAACACATTCGGATTTGCTTGTTCAGCAATTCCAATTGCCCGGTTTAGGTCCCTTGGCAACCGATGTAGAATCTTTGCTTGCGTTAGCTTCCGGGGTTCATGGCCGATCAGCCGGACATAATTTGCCGCGCTAGTGCGAAGATCCGAGCGGGCAGTCGACAAATCGGATATACCACCGCTCAAACGCGCCTTGGCCTGGGACACGTCGGTGCGCGTGATTTCGCCGACCTTGAACCGAGCTTCGGCGGCGCGCAACTCCTCGCGCAGAAATGCAACGTTCTTCTTGCGAAGATTAACGATCTGGCGGTCGCGGATTACATTCATAAATGCCGTAGAGGCGTCAAATAACACCTGCTGCGTTACAGCTGACAGGTTCTGTCGGCCAGCCTCAACGTTTGATTCGGCTCGTTTCGTCTCGTTGATGGTGCGAAACCCGCGGAATATGGGTTGGTTTAGCTCGATGGATACTCCTGCGGTCTCTCGGTTGTCTTTTATGATTTCGCTGCCGTCTACATGGTCTCTTTGGTACACGGGTCCAGCATCGCCATTGGCAATAATGGTCGGACGCCAACCAGACAAGGCTTGGGGGACCTGTTCGTCCGTGGCGCGCTGGCGGGCGCGTTCGGCTAGAACTGCTGGATTGTCGCGATATGCCGACGCCAGGGCCTCGGCAAGGGTCTCCGCTTTGGCCGTGGTCAAGGGTGCCGCGGACATCATGGCACACAAGCTCGCGGCCATTGCAAACTTGATGATTCGCAAACCGCCGATTGAATTCAGCTTATTGTTTGTCGCTCGAACTTCCACTGATCTATGCCACTATTACCCACGAATTATCTGAATTACTTGCAAAAATAGAGCAGGCAAAGCCATGCCCGTGGACGGTCGAAATGATTCTTCCCCGCACGATCCCAACATCTAGAAATTATGTTTGGTAGACTATTGTGGCCATGTCAATGACGATGAATTGATGGTTGCAAGTTTTACGGTCAGTGTGACAATAGAGCCGCAGCCGGAATTGATCTGCTTGTAGTCGCTATTGATGAATTATTGGTGAATTTCGGCAGTTTAACCGATGCCTAGTTTTAGCCTTCAAGGGGTCAAGGCGCGGCAAGATTTGATCGTGGCAGTCGCAAACGGGAAGGGGTTTGGACGTTGGGCAAGACGATACTCGCAATAGACCAGGGCACGACGTCGTCTCGGGCGATGGTGTTTGATGAGGATTTATCGGTGTCTGGTGTTGGCCAGCTGGAGTTTCGCCAGCATTTTCCGGCCGATGGCTGGGTTGAACACGAGCCTGAAGATATTTGGCAAACGAGTTTGGACGTTTGCCATCAGGCGATGGCGAAAGCTGGTATCGCAGCGACTGATGTCGCCGCGATCGGGATTACCAATCAACGGGAAACCACACTGGTGTGGGACCGCGAAACCGGCAAGGCGATCCACCGGGCGATTGTCTGGCAAGACCGGCGTACGGCCGAGATTTGCGCCCGGCTCAGGGCTGACGGCCATGAAGAACTGGTGAACGACAAAACTGGACTGCTGATCGATCCTTATTTTTCGGCGACCAAACTGGCCTGGATATTGAACAATGTTGATGGCGCGCGGGCGTCTGCCGAGGCCGGAAGATTGTGCTTTGGAACGGTAGACAGCTTTTTGCTTTGGCGGCTGACCGGCGGCACCGTGCACGCAACGGATGCGACAAATGCCAGCCGCACGATGCTCTATGACATTCACCGCGGCGAATGGTCGGATGATCTGCTGGCCCTTTTCGGTATCCCGCGAGCGATGTTACCCGAGGTTCGGGACTGTTCGGACAAATTTGGCGACACTGATGTGGCGCATTTTGGCGAAAAGATCACGATTGGCGGCATTGCCGGCGACCAGCAGGCGGCAACGATCGGCCAAGCGTGTTTCAAGCCAGGGATGATGAAGTCGACCTACGGCACAGGATGTTTTGCGTTGCTCAATACCGGAAGCGAAGCCGTGAAATCGAAAAACCGCTTGCTGACCACGATCGCCTATCGGCTCGGTGGCGAGGCGGTCTATGCGCTAGAGGGATCGATCTTCATTGCCGGGGCTGCTGTGCAATGGCTGCGTGACGGGCTCAAGATCATCGACACGGCCGAACAGTCGGGCGAACTGGCCGCTCAAGCTGATGGGGGCCAAAGTGTTTATCTGGTGCCGGCCTTTACCGGTTTGGGTGCACCTTATTGGGACGCAGAGTGCCGCGGCGCTATATTCGGGCTGACGCGCGGTACTGGGCGCCCGGAGTTAGCACGTGCCGCGCTAGAGGCGGTTTGCTACCAGACCCGTGATTTGCTGGAGGCCATGAAGGCCGACTGGCAAGATGCAGGTGATACCGTGTTGCGAGTGGACGGTGGCATGGTCGCCTCGGACTGGACCATGCAACGTCTAGCCGACATCCTAGATGCGCCTGTTGACCGGCCTGAAGTGCTGGAAACGACGGCGGTTGGCGCGGCTTATCTGGCTGGATTGCAGGCCGGGATCTACGCATCGCCGGATGAGTTTGCTGGCACGTGGCGTAGCCAGAAG
>JAEKFU010000212.1 GCA_016522385.1 Pseudomonadota bacterium | reverse complement strand
ATCCCAACCAGATCAACAACGTGCTCGGCTTTCCCTATATCTTCCGAGGCGCGCTCGATGCACGCGCCACTACGATCAATGACGAGATGAAAATTGCGGCTGCCAATGCGTTGGCGGAACTCGCCCGCGAAGAGGTGCCCGACGAGGTTGCTGCGGCTTATCACGGCAAGCGGCTCAAATTCGGCAAGGATTATCTAATTCCGGCGCCGTTCGATCCGCGTCTCATCGTCAAGGTGCCGCGTGCAGTTGCAGAGGCCGCCATGGAATCAGGTGTGGCGCAACGCAAGATCGAGGACATGGAGCTCTACGAGGCCGAACTGTCGGCCCGTCTCGATCCTATTGCCGGTTCTCTGCAGGGCATTTTTGAACATGTCCGCAACCATCCAAGAAGAGTGGTCTTTGCTGAAGGCGAAGAGGATCGGATGATCCGCGCGGCACACAATTACGCCAGCAGCGGCTATGGCGAGGCCATTCTGATTGGTCGCGAAAAGCAGATTGAAAAGGTGCTGGCGGCCAGCGGTGTTGAACTGAACGATCAGGTGACAATCCTCAATGCGCGCCTTTCCGGCCGCAACGTCGATTATGCGGCCTATCTGTATGAACGCCAGCAGCGTCAGGGGTTCTTGATGCGCGACTGTCAGCGCATGGTCAATCAGGATCGTAATGTGTTTGCCGCCTGCATGCTGGCTATGGGTGATGCCGACGCTCTGGTCACCGGCATCACCCGCAGTTATTCAGTGGCCTTGGACAATATTTGCCTTGCGATTGATCCACGCCCCGGCCACCGCACTGCCGGCGTATCGATTGCCATTTGTGGCGGCCGCACGGTCTTCATCGCCGACACCTCGGTGACCGAGATGCCCGACCCTGAACAACTCGCCGATATAGCCCAGGAAGCGGCAAACGTCGCCCGACGCTTCGGCCATGTGCCCCGTGTTGCATTGTTGTCTTTTTCGACATTCGGTTACCCTTCCGGCGACCGGGTGCAAAACCAGCGCAATGCCATTGCCGAACTGGATCGCCGAAAGGTCAATTTCGAGTATGACGGCGAAATGGCCGCCGACGTGGCGTTGTCGAAGGACGCCCGGGCGCTCTATCCGTTTTGCCGCCTGACCGGCCCGGCCAATGTCTTGGTCATGCCGGCAGCCCACAGTGCGAGTATTTCAACCAAGATGCTGCAGGAGCTTGGCGGCGTCAGAGTCGTAGGACCGCTGCTGGTCGGGCTGGACCGGTCGGTGCAGATCGCCTCTATGTCCTCGCGTGCATCAGATCTAGTAAATCTCGCCGCCATCGCTGCTTATGACATTAATGGCTAGCAGTGGCTCCGGCCCGCGCCACAACCCTGATACTCAAAAGACCCTAGGCCGCGGCTTCTGTGCCGGTCAGATCGGCAATGACTTCTTCGAGATCGGAATGGTCAAACGGTTTTGTTAGGAATCCGGACATGCCGCATTCCAGACAGGCCTCGCGGTCTTCGCTGTGGGCATTGGCGGTCAGGGCAAGGATCGGCAGAGGATTTTCAACACCCGCCTCCTTTTCCATCGCGCGGATTTTGCGTGTCGCTTCGATCCCGTTAAGATCGGGCATGGTCACGTCCATCAGCACCAAGTCGGGCTTGCGTGGTGCATCAGCGCCGTCGGTCATGGCCTTCTTGATGTAGTCGACGGCCTCGGCGCCATTGATGGCATGGTGATGACTATAGCCGGCCTTTTTGAGCAGTGTCGTTGCCAGAAGGGCATTGATCTGGTTGTCTTCGGCCAGCAGGATATGCAGCCCTGACCCCTGCTTGGGGTTGCCCTGTTTCGCCGTGTTGCGCAACGTTGCCGCCGCCCGGGCGATTAAGATATCGTCGCGGTCGACAAACTGCTTCAAAAGTGTCTGACGGCGAACCGGTTTCAACAAATATCCGACGGCCGAGGCTTCGAGGATTTCCTTCAGATTGCGGCGCTGTTCAGGTTGCAGCAACAGCCATATATGAAATGGGCTTTGCCTGTCCTTCTTGCGTTTGTGCCAGGATTTCAACGGCTCGGCGAAATGTGCATCGCAAATGACATCCACACCGTCAGCCAATTGGCCGTTCTTTCCGGCCAGCAGCTTCTTCAGTTCCTCATCGGTTGATACAAGTTTTACATCGGCGCCGAAATCCTCAAAATACTGGTGCATCGTCTGCTGCGTCGGACCGATCGGGATGGCCAGATAGACAATGCGGCCAGCCAGATCTTCGCGCGGCACACTGATCGGCTCATCAATCCGTCCGAGACGCAATGCAAAGGAAAATGTTGAACCTTTGCCAAGCTCGCTCTCGATTGCCAGCTCACCGCGCATGCGCCGAACCAGCTTTCTGGAGATCGACAACCCCAGTCCGGTGCCACCGATGCGCCGGTAGCCGGCCTCTTCCGACTGAGAATAGTCATCAAAGATAGCTTCTTGGTCCTTGGCCGCGATGCCGATGCCGGTATCGATCACCGAGAATCGAACCGGCAACTGTTCGGTATTCTGCGCATGATCATTTGGCGCCGCCATATCGACATCGACGGTCACACCGCCGGCATCGGTGAACTTGATGGCATTGCCGGCAAGATTCAGGAGCACTTGGCGAATGCGGTTGGCATCGCCTTCGACCTGTCGTGGCACGCCGGCGTGTATATGGCACGCGATTTCAATTCGTTTGGCATGCGCCCGTGGTGCTAGCAACTCGGTCACGTTTTCGACCAGTTCAACGAGATCGAACGGCTTTTCTTCAATATCGAAGCGGCCAGCCTCGATCTTGGAAGCATCGAGGATTTCATCAATAATCGACAATAGCGAGCGGCCCGACGCATCGATTGCCGCCGCATAGGAGCGTTGCTCCGGTGCCAGCTCTGTATCCAGCAGCAAACCGGTCATTCCGATAACACCGTTCATCGGCGTGCGGATTTCGTGGCTCATCGTCGCCAGAAACCGAGATTTGGCCCGATTCGAGGCCTCAGCCTGGGCCCTTGCCAGTTGCTGAGCTGCCAAAGCGGTTTGCAAGGCCAACATCCGGCGGTCCTGACGGTACCAAGTGA
>JAEKFU010000177.1 GCA_016522385.1 Pseudomonadota bacterium | reverse complement strand
GGTTCAGTCGGCGCAAGAACATTATAAGAACAAAATGGGTTCGAACCACGCTTGCATTTGCTGTTAGAGAAACTCAGAATCTCGATCGTCTAAGCAGCCATTCTAAACGACTTGGCGGCTCGCCCTGCCTAATCGTTTAGCTTTCTTTAACCCATCGATTTCAAGATGCGACCTTACGTCAATATCGGGATTTGAGGGCAACTGACCTATGGATGCCTGAAAAATTATACTCTTGATCCTGGTGGTTGCGCTCTGCGGCGACCACATCGCCACCGGCGGCAAGGCCAAGGAAAACATGATGCTCACTATCGAGCGTTTTCTTTGATGTAGTTGCCGGTTGGCGGGTTCCAACCTACCTCACACGCGCCTCGATCGCGTCCCAGATCATGGCAGCGATATCATTGCCGCCGAACCTCTTCACCTCTCTGATTCCTGTCGGCGAGGTTACATTGATCTCGGTCAACCAATCGCCGATCACATCTATGCCGACGATGATCAGTCCTCGCTCCTTGAGGTCCGGGCCGATGCGGGCGCAGATTTCGCGCTCGCGCTCGGTCAGTTCGGTTGGTTCCGGGCGGCCGCCGACATGTATGTTTGAGCGCGTTTCGCCCACCGCCGGCACGCGATTGATGGCGCCGGCTACCTCGCCGTCAACCAAGATGATGCGTTTGTCCCCGATCTTGACTTCCGGCAGATACTGCTGGGCGATGAACGGTTCGCGAAACGTCTGGGTGAACATCTCTAGGAGCGCGGCAAAGTTCTCATCGGCATGAGCCAGCTTGAACACCCCGGCGCCGCCATTTCCATAAAGTGGCTTGAGAATCATGTCGCCATGCTCGGCCCGGAAGGCCTCCAGCGCCTCCACATCACGGGTTATTGCGGTGGCCGGCATAAGGTCAGGATAGCGCGTAACGAATAGCTTTTCCGGGGCATTGCGCACCTCTGCGGGGTCATTTACCACTAGGGTATTCGGGTGAACATGCTCCAACAAATGCGTCGCGGTGATATAGCTCATATCGAACGGCGGGTCCTGGCGCATCAAAACGACATCCATCTCATCGAGATCGGCAATACGGGTGTCTCCCAGGCTGACGTGGTTGCCGACCTCATCGCGCAGCGTCACATCTTCGCCCCTAGCCTTGAGAACCCCGTTGCTGAACGACAGCGTATTCGGCCCGTAGACGAATAGCTGGTGGCCGCGGGACTGCGCCTCCAGCATCATGGCGAAGGTCGAATCGCCAAATATGTCGATGGACTCGATCGGATCCATCTGAACTCCAACCGATAGCGACATGGTCTCACATCTCCTGAACGTTGCGGTCGGCTCACTAAAGATCCGTGCCAAAGGCGTTCGCCACATGTTGTGGCATCAGGTAAGGGCTCACCGTAATGATGTCAAAGCGGCAATCATAATCTTGCGCCGACGCATTGCGCGTGATCCAGATCTGCGCTGCATCAATTGTGCGTTTCGCCTGTCGTTTGCTTACCGCCTCAAGTGCCAGATCATGGGTTGCCCGTGCCTTGACCTCTGCAAAGATCAGCAGCTTGCCGCGGCCGGCGATGATATCAATCTCGCCTTTTGTCGTCTGGGCCCGGCGCTCAATGATCCTGAAACCCTTAAGCCGCAACAGCCATGCGGCAGCGTGTTCTGCCAAATGGCCACGGCGTTGCGCCTTGCGCCGGCGTTGGTCAGATGGGCTTTGCGTCATTGCGGCGGATCCGCCTTCAGCCGAAGCGCTTGTTCATAAAGCGTCTTTTTCGGCAATCCGAAGCGCCGTGCCGTTTCAGCCGCGGCGCGGCCGGCCGGCAATTTACCAAGCGCCTCAATCAGCGCATCACGCACCACCCGGCTGTCGGCGCTCGCCAATTGTCTGTTTGGGGCGGCCACGACCAATGTAAACTCACCTTTGAGCGAGGGACGCTCGGCAAGTTGCTTCAGAACCGAACTTGCCGGCCCGCGCACAAACTCCTCATGCCGCTTGGTCATCTCACGCCCGACCGCCACCCGGCGATCGCCCAGCCTGTCGATCATGTCCTCGAGACTGGCAGTGATCCGTTGCGCCGTTTCGAAAAAGATCAGCGTTGCCGGGATGTCGCGGAATTCATCCAATATCTGGCGCCGGGCCGCCGGTTTTGCGGGAAGAAAACCACAGAACTGAAACCGGTCACTGGGCAGTCCGGAGAGTGCCAGCGCCATGACCGGCGCACTGACGCCCGGCACCATGTGAACCGGTATTTCGGCATCTATACAAGCCTTAACCAGCTTGTAGCCGGGATCCGACACCAGCGGTGTGCCGGCATCACTAACCAGTACAATTGCGCTGCCGCCGGCCAGTTCTTTCATGATCAATGGTCTCAGCTTGGCCGCATTGTGGTCATGATAGGGCTTCATACGAATTTTGATGTGATACCGCTGCAGCAACTTGGAGGTCACTCGCGTATCTTCGCATAGCACCAGATCAGCACCAGCTAACGTTGCCAGCGCACGCAGAGTGATATCGGCAAGGTTGCCGATCGGTGTCGCCACCAAAAAAAGCCCACCCGCCAGTTTATCGGCGGTGAACGTATGCTGGTCGATGACATATGTGCGCGGCAGCTGGCGTAACGACGACATGGTAATTAGTGACACTGAACGGTTTTCTTTGCTTTCAGCAGAACAAATCTTGGTTTAGCTTAGCAGTCGTGGCGACTCTGGGGAATCGGGTGAGGGGACAAATGCGGCATCGTGGTTTCATGCAGCATCCAGAGGTGGGGCTTAATTTGCTTTTTGTACAGTTGATGCAGGATTTGCGCGCGCGCTGGCAGGCATTGAATGCCGCGGCTCGCGTCATGCTGTTTTCAACCGTGACATTGGCACTGGCCGGTTGTGGCGGCGGGATTGACGTTGGCGG
>JAEKFU010000160.1 GCA_016522385.1 Pseudomonadota bacterium | reverse complement strand
GTGCTATGATCTACGATTTGCCGGATTGTATCGCGCTCTCGCCCACGGTGGTGCGGAAATACTCGCCATACCGGCAGCGTTCACCAAGCTCACCGGTCAGGCCCACTGGCACGTCCTCAATCGCGCTCGCGCCATTGAGTGCGGGGCCTATGTCATTGCCCCGTGCCAGTTTGGCACCCTGTCTGGCGGTGCGGAATGTTACGGTCATTCGCTGATCGTTGATCCCTGGGGCAAAGTGCTGGCTGACGCTGGAGAAGACGAAGGTATTGCCCTCGCCGAGATCGATCTGCGCACGGTCGCAGAGGCGCGCCGGCGTATTCCGTCACTGACCCATGATCGCACTTTCGTGCTTGATACCCCAGCCGAGGCGGCTGAATAGCCGACGAGGTCAAGCATTATTTCCTTTGATATAGTGATCGATCCAGTCGGTTCGGTGGCCGTTCTCTTGCCACAGGATGGGGAAGAAACTCTCATCCATCTCCAGCGACCCGGCCTTCTTGTAGCGCCCGTAGATCGGCCCGACAATGCTCGGGTGGAAGCGCGCCTCGCTCGATGAGCAATGTGCCACGATAGAGCGTCTAGGCGCAACGCCGCGATTGGCCCGCGATCCGTGCCAAGTCCGCCCATGGTGCAGAACCGCAGAACCCGCCGGCACTTCGATCGCAACGGTTTCAGGTTCGATGCCGGCATGGCCGGCCGCGATCATCATGTCGGCGAGCGGGTCGTCCGGTGCATGGAATTGCGAAATTGGCGGCGACAGGGGCCACAGATGCGAGCCGCGGACATATTCGATCGTGCCTTGGTCGGCCAGGGTATCGTCGAGCGTCATCCAGCACGTCATCATCTCATTCGGCTCGATCCAGCCCTGATAACTGTCATCCTGGTGGAAGCCCAAAGCCTTGGCCTGCGGAGGCTTCCAGATGACGTTGTCCTGGTTAATGCGAGCTCCCGGCCAGTCGCCCAAGATTGCGCAGGCCCGGCCGATGTCTTCCCGCAAAACGGCTGCCGCAATTGTGCGGTCCGCCTTCCAGCCGTTGCAGATCTGTCGGGTCAGTTCAACGCTGTCACGGCCTTCGCGCCAGTTCCATTCATCCGGCTGCAAGCCGGTTTCGAATTCACCGCGAAACAGCGGTTGAAACCGTTCTCGGGCCGCGGAGACCTCGGCATCATTGAGCGCCTCTTCGATCACAACGAAGCCGTCCTGCTGGAAGGCTTGGATATGTCCATTGGTCAATTCGATCATCTTCTCGGTCCATCAAAGCCCGGCCGATAGCACGCCGGCACCGCAACAGATCATAACTATTCCGGCCCACTGCGCGGGCGTTACCGGTTCCTTCAAAAAGATCCAGGCCAGCAACGTTACCACTGCACCAAACGACCCACCAAGCACGATGGCCAGTTCCGGCAGGGTCAGGTTCCCGGCCGCGAATATGCTCAGCATTGCTGCCGTATCGAGCAGCCCCATCACCACGAGCACGGGCCACCAGTTGAATGGCGCTGTGCCACGCATGGACCTTATGACAAAGAACGGAACCACTGCTGCCACTGCAAACATGCGCGCCAACCAGGTCGTCGCGACCTCGCCGGTCAATGGTGCAGCCACTTGTCCGGCAATAAGGGACGCAGCAAACAGCAGCGATGTCGCCACCGCAAGCGTCAGGACCTTGCCCAACTGACCTGCCTCAATGTGACCAGCGTCCTCGTGGGTCTTGCCGGCGCTCGAAACCTGCAACGACCCGACGATGACCGCGATGATGGCCAGCCACGCGATCGCGCCCGGCCGCGACCCTGCAAAGAAACCGAAACACACCGCAATTGCTGGGTAGCTGCCGGCAATCGGCGAGACGATCGACATCGAACCGATCCGGTAGGCGGCAAACAGGCTAAGTGTTGCAAGTGCATAGGCGCCGCCGGCGATAGAGCACAGCAGGATGTTCCATGCATCGCTGGGTAGCGAGATACCTTGCCACAGACCATAGACGCTGAGCGCGGCAAGACCGCTCAGCGCCAACCCTAGCGTGGTGATCAGTTGTCCGATAGCGCGGGAAGAGAACCGGCCGATAAAGTCATGAATGCCCCAGGTAACCGCCGCGAGAATACCAAGCAGGGCCGAATTCATTAGACGCTAATTGCTCTGGGCCCCGAGTAGGTCTTGCCGCGCTGTCTCGAGATGCGCCGTCATAGCTTCGACGGCGCCGTTCACGTCACGCTGGCGCAGTGCCTCGAATATCTTGCGATGCTCGATATTGTACTCGGCAATTTTCTCATGCGTCAGGATAACCCGCTTGACTTGGTTCCACTGCGCCTCGGTGCGCACGGTATTGATCTGTTGATAGATCCGCAGCATCAGCGGATTGCGCGAGCATCGCGCCAGTTGCAGGTGAAACTCGGAATCAAACCGTGTGAATTGATCCTGATCGTCACCGCAGCCTTCGATCTTGCGCAATACTTCTTCGAAGCTTTCGATGTCTTTCTGGTTGGCATGAATTGCCGCAAGCCGGGCCATATAGGGCTCGACCGAAAACCGCGTTTCGACCAGCTGCAGCGGACTGATCAGGTAGGAGATTTCTTCCGTCGCCGAACTTGGCGGTCCTGCATAGTTGACGAAAGTGCCGCTGCCGACCCGGCGCACGACGAGACCGTCTTTTTCAAGTTGATCGAGCGACTTGCGCACCGTCGAGCGCGCCGTGCCGAGCGCCAGAGCCAATTGCCGCTCCGGCGGCAGCTGGTCGCCGTCGGTGAAGGCCCCGGCCTCGATCGCCCGGCGGAGCCGGTTGGTGATCGAGTTGGCATTGCGAGACCGGGCAATGCCGAGGGTATCCCTGGCGTTGCTGGGATTGTCCAGTGCGCCAAAAAGCTCCTCGCGTAGGGTTCCGGGGTTATCTTCGCTCTCTTTCATCGGCAAATTGGTATGAAATTGGTCTGTTTTGGCAATTATTGGTTTGCATTTGGTTGAAATCTGTGATGATGTACTATGCCAATGCCTATATGGGGCGCGTCAAGTCCAAATAAAGCCCTTGGCGGTAGGAGCGTATGACCTGGCCGGGTGGCATTCGTAAGGTTGTTGTGTCAAATGGCTTTTCCGACAGGCGTCAAATACGTGATTATCGGTGCCGGTATTCACGGTCTCAGCACCGCCTATCACCTTGCCTTAAGGCTGCGCGAAACCGGACATGGAAGCGGTGAAGATGTTCTCGTAGTCGACAAGACATCGATCGCCGCCGGGGCCTCGGGCATTGCTTGTGGTGTGGTGCGAAACAACTATTTCCAGCCGGCAATGCGCGAGTTGATGGCGCATTCGGTGTCGGTCTGGGAGAGTGACCCGGAAGCTTTCAGTTACCATCCGGTCGGCTACATGCAAATCTCCCCGGAGTGCATGCGTAAGGATGTCACCACCATCTACGAACAGCAAAAGGCGATTGGCTACGACAGTGAATTCATCGAGGGCGAAGCCGACTCCATGGCCTACATGAAGACCCTGTTCGAAGACTGGCAGGCCAAGGGCATTACCTCCGTCCTGCACGAAAAACGCGGTGGCTATGCCAACAACATGGCCTCGATGTACGGCCTCGCCGGCAAGGCCGAGAGCGAAGGCGTGCGCATCCTAACGGGAGCCCGCGTTACTGGTTTCGAGTTCGGCAGCAATTCACAGGCAGTCACTGCCGTTGTGACCGATAATGGCGCAATTTCCTGCGATTATGTTGTCGTCGGCGCCGGTCCATGGGTCAATGAGATGTGGACCATGCTCGATCTGCCCAAGACGGTTTCAATTAAGGGCGCCGATGGTACGATGCATGAAGACGTGCCGATGTGGAAGTTCTGGTGCCTGGAAGAAGGCACACTCGGTGTTGATCCGGAAATGCACAAAACAAACGATGGGTCGTTCCCACCGGTCATTCACGTCGACAGCGACGCACCACTTTATTCCGACGAGGACGGCTCGCTGATCACCGAAAAAATGTGGGGTATCTATTACAAGCCCGACTTCAATTTCGGCGGTATCCAGGGTGGTGCTGCTCCCTATGTCGTCAACCAGGAGCCGGACGATGTAGCTGTCGATCCCTATGGGCCGGACTCACCGGACTTCATCGTTGGCGATGACTTCATCAACATGTGGTGCTCGGCATTAGCCCATTGCCAGAAACGTTTTGAGGGCCAGATCAGGTACTACAAGCATCATGACCCGTCGGGCGGTCTCGGTTGTTTCACGCCGGACAGTTTTCCGGTCTTCGACGTGTTCCGGGAAAACGTCTATGTGATTGCCGACAGCAATCACGGCTATAAGATGATCGGCGTTGGCAAGCTGGCTGCACAGGAAATTACCGGCGAGACTAGCGCCCTTATGGAGCCGTTCCGGGTATCGCGCTACGCCGAAGGCCGGTTACATCCGGTTTCCAACAGCCCATTTCCATGGAGTTAATG
>JAEKFU010000279.1 GCA_016522385.1 Pseudomonadota bacterium | reverse complement strand
ACGCCTACGTGTCCTATCGTTTTGACAAAGGCCCAACAAACAATGGAAAATGACGATCTATGGGGCCCTTTTGACTAACCATCATGGAAGCTTACCTATTGTGCGCACATCGTGTCCCTAAGGATATGATTGATAAAGGGAACCTATTCACCGTGTTTCCAAAAATATACCACATCCCAGCGCAGTCTGGTTCACGGTAGCTACACGAAATATGGAATTTATTGCCAAAAGCGGCAGTCCGCAGAAGCAGCGTACCGGTTGCATCGTAGCTGGCGTATTTGACTCCCGAAAGCTCTCAGTTCGGGCACGTCAAATCGATCAGGCCACGGAAGGCATGATTTCAAGCCTTTTGCGTCGCGGTGACATGGAAGGCAAGCTCGGACAGACGCTACTGCTGCATCACTTGCCGAATCTCCCCAGCGAACGTGTTCTTTTGATCGGTTGCGGAAAAGAACGAGAATTTGCCGAGGCGCAGTATTGTGACGTCAACGTCAAGGCAGCCAAGCTGCTCAACGAGACCGGTGCAACAGAAATGACGACCTACCTGACAGAGTTGGAGGTCAAAGGCCGCAATATTGCATGGAAGGTTCGGCAATCAGTAACGACTATTGAGGACGTGATTTATCGCTTTGATCGCCTAAAGAGTAAATCCGTGAGCCCACGTCGACCATTGCGAAAAGTAGTTCTAGCCGTACCCAAACGCAGCGATATCAGCGCCGGCGAACAAGCCATCAAAGAGGGCAAGGCCATTAGCAATGGGGTGGCCATGACTAAGGATCTGGGCAACCTACCCGGTAACATCTGCACACCCACCTACCTGGCGGAACAGGGGACGGAGTTTGGGCGAGAATACAGCGTCGCCACTAGCGTATTGGAAGCCACAGACATGGAAGAACTCGGCATGGGATCGTTGCTGTCGGTATCACGTGGCAGTCGCCAACCGCCAAAACTTATCGTGCTGGAATACAAAGGCGGGCATGAGGGCGACGCACCCATTGCACTTGTTGGAAAAGGCATCACCTTCGATTCCGGTGGTATTTCAATCAAACCGGCAGGCCAAATGGACGAGATGAAGTACGACATGTGTGGCGCTGCCAGTGTGCTTGGAACCCTTAGGGCGACGGCGGAGCTACAGCTTCCGCTTAACGTAGTTGGCGTCATCGCTGCCGCAGAGAATATGCCGGGGGGCAATGCCAACAAACCCGGAGACGTAGTGACTAGCATGTCAGGACAGACAGTTGAGGTTCTCAATACTGACGCTGAGGGGCGGTTGGTATTATGTGATGCCCTAACTTACGTCGAGCGCTTCAAACCGACTAGCGTCATCGACATCGCCACCTTAACTGGGGCATGCGTCATCGCGCTCGGGAGTCATGCCAGTGGGCTATTGGGCAATAGTGAACCGCTAGCGCGTGAGCTGTTAACGGCTGGCAAAGAAAGTTATGATCGCGCCTGGCAGCTTCCCTTATGGAGCGAATACCAAAAGCAATTGGACACCAATTTCGCTGACATGGCCAATATTGGTGGACGTGAGGCAGGAACAATTACTGCTGCCTGCTTTCTTTCGCGGTTCGCCCGAAAGTTCAAATGGACGCACCTCGACATCGCGGGAACTGCCTGGAAAGGTGGTAAGGCCAAAGGAGCAACCGGTCGTCCAGTTCCCCTCTTGACTCAGTTCTTGATCAACCGTTGTCGCAACAAATAGGCTGCTACTATGACACGCGTCGATTTCTACCTAACCCGTGATATCGACCCAAGTCTGGCAGTATGTAGATTAACCAATAAGGTCTTTCGGCTCGGTCACCAACTCTATATCTTGACCGATAACTCGGCACAATCGGCCACTCTCGACCAGCTATTGTGGACTTTCAATCCTGGAAGCTTCATTCCGCATGGTCTCTACCGCGCCGATCTAGATCAGGAGGTACCAGTTCTTATCGGCGAACAAGAACCTCCGGAAAACTGGCATGATGTGCTAATCTCTCTTGCATCAGCCATACCGTCTTTTTTTAGCCGGTTTGGACGCGTCGCAGATGTGGTCGGTGCCACCGAAGAGGCCAAGCAGCAAGCGCGTGAACGATTTCGATTCTACCGAGAACGAGGTTATTCGTTACAGACGCATAATCTCTAGCCTGCATTTCTCGCCGGCTGTCGTCGCGAGGGTGCGTAGATGCCTGCATATACAAGGCGCGCGATGGAAAATGCGCGCAGGCGTACTTGACCGTACGTCGAGCCCATTTTTCGAGCGCAACGCCGTAGATGCGGGTAGATACGCGACCGCAGCAGAGAGGTGGTGGGAATTGCAGGCTGACTGGGTCGTGGACGCTTCCGACGGGTGGTAATGACAGACATCGGCGACGAACGAAAGCATAAGCCCTCGGCTAAACACACGCTCGAGGAGGTGCGCAAATCCCTCGAGGATCTGGTGCGGAATGAGTTTGTCGATGCTGGGCCCGCAACCGCACAGGACACCGAGATATCTGACCAAACTGATCGGTCTACCGCTTTCGCCCCAACACCACCCCAACGAAGCCGCCAACGATTACAGACTAAGCAAAAGCGAGACTTGGCCGCGAGCCAGGTATTGAAGTCGCTCAATGAACTAATCGGCAGTGACCTCAGTGAACCCGACCACCAAGATTCGGCCGCTGTTCCCGGCGCGACTCTAACTCCTCCATCCCTGGAGTCGGCTGATGGCATTGGGCCCAATACCGAGGTCGATACGTCCGCGCCGGCACCCAGCGATACTGAGCTCGCAGATGGAGAGATGTCCACTCATACTGAATCGTTGGAAACGCTGGCAGCCGAATTGGCGGTGGTAGACGAGACGGATGCTGACATCGATGTCCCGGCTTCTGAACCCGGGCATGATGAGTCCGCGGACCAGGAGATGCCCGCCGATACCAAATCCCTGCAATCTATAGCGGATGAATTGGCTTTGGTGGACGAAGTCGAGGCAACCATCGCTGATGCGGAAGAGATTTCATGGGAAGAGTTGTCTGACGTCAATCCAGAGGACGTTGCCGCAATCGCAAAAGACGATGCCGACGACCTT
>JAEKFU010000077.1 GCA_016522385.1 Pseudomonadota bacterium | reverse complement strand
CTTCAGAGCGGTGTACGAGAGACACAGAAACAACCCGTGACGCGGTTTACCGACTGCGCACTCACTCGCGGTCTGACCGGCGGTCCGAAGCAAAAGTTTTGGCTGGAACGTCCGTTGTCAGGGGTACAGCAGACTACTTGGAAGCGTGGCCAGATAGTCCGGGGTGTGCCAAAATCGGTCATAGAATGCCGCGAGCTGTGCGTCCTACCCATTATGCTTTGAGGCTTGCTACGCAACCAAGCTGGTCAAATTGTTGACCGATCCGACCTGCACCAGATCTTTCAGCGGTGGACTTCATACACTCCTCCGCTCTCAAGACCCACAATGATACGCGCGTTACGTCCAGAACCCTTAACGGCAATGGCTTTATTTATCCGAGCCGGCAAGTTTGCTGATACCAGAATACGGAGACCTTCTTTGCCAAAACCCACGATTTTCAGAGCCCGTCGATCATTTGAAGGTAGCGCCAATTCCATCCGTCCGTCTTCGTTGATATCGGCAACCGCCGATAGCCGGAGCTCCCGCGAGCCTATCTCATGGTTCGAGAATCCGTCGAGGGTATCCAGCAGGGCCAAAGCGCCTTTGACATATCGATACAGATACAACGTGCCACCGATATGCGGTGTTCTTACAAACGCGATTTCACGCCCGGGCACACCATCGAAGTCGGCGATTCCGGCGATGTTGAGCCAACGATTCGCCTGACCGATGAACCCGGTGGTTGCCCGCTCCGTGAGGGCATCTTCAGACAGGCCGTAAATCGTGACCGAAGCACCCAGTACAGCGGATGACTTAATGGCGATGACCTCAATCTTGCCATCGCCGTCCAAGTCCGCCAGCCGCGGATAGCGATCTTCGAAGACTTCTGATTCCGGCAAGGTCAGAGACCGTCTGTTTCCCAACGCTGTCCTGGCGACGAGCGTTGTAGCCTCAATTTCATCGCCGATTACACCATGCCGGTATCGACCTGTAGGACCGGCATACCATGCCGAAGCGATATCACGATCTCCGACATGCGTCGCAACCAATCCGTCCGGCAAACCATCCGGGGCAGGTGCGCGAGTTTCTTCGAAAACCTCAGGCGGGACGGACGCACCAGTTAGCTCGGAGACGAACCACTGCTCCTCGGCCCTGGCAGCTGAGATACCAATCAAAAGGCAAGCGAGCGAAGCACCAATATTTCGACCCATTTACGGTCTCTCCTTTTGAATAGCCCGCCGGGGGCACGACCTATGGCTGAATTATCAGAAGAGTAGCGGCCATGTCATTTCGGCCAATCAAAACACAGTCATCTGCTATGCCAACACTTGAAGGTGCAGGCGTCCACCTGCACCGTGCTTTCACTTTCATCGATCCGTTCTCTTGGCGAGGAGAACCTGACAGGCTTCAATTGCACTGCCGGTCAAAAGCCAGTTGAGACCGAACGCGGCTCCGACAAAGATCGACATCAGGGTGAAAATTGGTGAGATGGCGAGAGTTGAGACACCGGAAATACCTTGTCCGACAGTACAGCCGAGTGCGGTGATGCCGCCTGTGCCCATGGCTGCTGCGCCGAGAATACTGCGCCCCATGTCGCGCGGGTCATCGAATGATTCAAGGCGTAGTTCTTTGCGCCATATTGCCACCGATCCGGCACCGCAGAACGTGCCGACTACAACTGCAATTGGAAAGGTCATGGTCGATCCGGAGAATGTCATTAACCAGATCAGCGTTTCTCCAACAGGCAGCACGTAAGTGAGCGACTGGACCCTGACTTCATGAAACGGGTCCGCGCCAAGCATGCCGGTAGCCAAAAAGCCGCCCGCCACCGCCACACCAATAGTCACACCAGCGATGATATCGGTTCTGCTTTTCCGAAAATCCCTGTCTACGAGACAGCAAGTGATGATCACACCGCCAATGACGAGCCCCGTGGGTAACCAGAAGTGTTTCAGCGGAAACCCGGCCAGTCCGGAAACAAGATGTGGCAGGCCTTGGCCACCAAATGCGGAAAGATCGATTGCGAGTTTGTCCACGGTGTTCGTCCTGGCGAGGGAGGTGAGCCCGCGGGCGGCCATATAGGCTGAAAAACCCAGAACCAGAAATCCCACCAAGGCCCGCAAGTCGCCACCTGCCATGCGCACGATGACGCCGTAACCGCAGGTGCCAACCATGGCCATGCCAAGCCCGAACAACAATCCGCCTAGGATCGCGCCTGCCAAGCCCAGACTGGGGCCCAAGTAGAACGCCTGCTCAATGCGGGCGATGTCGGTGGCGTGCATGACCTGCACACAAATCATTGCAACCGCGATTGCCAATGCCCAGGCCTTGAGCCGAATTGTGCGTCCGGAGAGGACGTAGTCTTCAATCGCGCCAAACGTGCAGAATCTTGCAGTTCGCGCCGTAGCGCCCATGATGAACCCCAGCCCCAGTCCGCATAGGACAAGCAAGGTGGAAGTTTCAAAAACGTTCATCTGGCATCATGATGTTCATGTACCGCAGATCATCGTAAGTCCATATAAGCAAGCAAATTTTCGCCAGGCCTCGGACCTATGGTGAGGCCGTGCGAGCTTAAACGTAAGCCAGCAAGTGGGCTGGTGGCAACGAGCCCATTGAAGTCGGCTGATTGCATACGAATGCCATAAGTAACCTGTGCGCATTGTATTCAGATATTTGAATATCTCGTTGCAGGGCGCTGGTGCTGATGTCAAACTGAATGCACTGACAGTCTGAAACTCTCCAACAAGACTAGAGGAGGAAACCATGGGACGTTATGCAACACTGACGACCTGTATCGTCGCAGCAATCGGCATGCTTTTCGCGACAGCCACTGATCTGAGCGCCGGCGAACGATACGGAAAGCAGAAGGTCGTTTATCACATCAACTACAATGGTGGCGATGACGACAAGATGTATCGTGGTGCGATGCGCAACATTCAAAACCACATCAACGCGGTCGGCGCGGAGAACATGGATATCAAGGTCGTCCTGCACGGCAACGGTTTGGGACTTCTCATGAGTGCCAAGGAGAATTTGACACTGCAGGGCGCCGTTGCCAACCTGAAGTCGCAGGATGTGGGGTTCCACGTTTGCGCCAACACTTTGAATGGTCGCAAGATCAGTTACGATGATGACCTCTTTGACGTCTTTGAAGAGGACATTGTCCCTAGTGGCGTTGCTGAACTGTCGCGGCTGCAGCAGATGGGCTACACCTATATCAAGCCTTAGCGGCTGAATAGAAAATCACATGTCATACTCAGAGAGCGGCTTCTAGAAGCCGCTCTTGTGTTGGATTAAATGACCGTTCCAGGGGAATTTTGCACGTTGTAAAGTGCATCGACAGAAATCAGAACCTCTCTCAATTCCAGCCATTGCCGATAATCCGGGCAAATGGCTCTTGAATTGCCATATGCTTGAACATCAGATCAGTGGCATGGTGACCTGGGTGGATGTTACGTAACTGCAAAAGTGATGGTCTCCAGCGCGCCTAAGCTTTAAGGCAGCCAAAACTACCATACTTTCGTCGTGGACAAGCCCAACACGTTTCCTCCGTTCATGTTGTCTAAACGAACAGCGCTTATTGGGGTTGCGGTTGTCGCGACAATGGTTGGTGCATTTGCCGTATGGTACTTCCTGACCTCCCCAAGTTCCGCATTACTTCGACCCAACGACGGCCAGACTGTTGCCCGTGGCGAACAGGTCTATGAGGATCACTGCGCGTCGTGTCACGGCGTCAATTTGGAAGGGGAGCCCGACTGGAAATCGCCTGGTCCGGACGGGAAGATGCCCGCTCCGCCACATGACCAAACGGGTCATACCTGGCATCACGCAGATCGAGTGCTCTTAGACATCACGAAATTCGGTCTCAAGAAATTCGCTGGCGCGGATTATCAATCCAAAATGCCCGCATATGAAGAATTGCTCTCGGACGCTGACATCATTGCGGTCTTGTCATTCATTAAGAGTACTTGGCCGCAGGACATTCGGTCACGCCACGACAAGATCAACATCGCGGCGGCAAAGCGTGCAGAGCAATGATCGACAGCTTTTGCCCGATTCATTCAGTCACCGAGCGCCCCTAGAGCGTTGATTTGTATCAATCTGAGAGGCTCGTGAAGGTGGCAGTATATCAAGACTTATGAACTGCAATCCGATTGGCTGGCACTCAAGCGCGGCAAGAAGGTGAGTTTACGGGCTAGCAGGAAGTGTCATACCAAACCGTTTGCTTTGCGGTTCAGCTAAAAGGGAGTGTTGGGAATGATCTTGAGCCGTGCTTTTGCAACTCTAATGATGATGGCGGCGTTGGCCAACTCCGCTCTTGCTGGCGATTATGGTGATCTCAAGATTTACAGTACCACAAACAGTTTTGACGACGTGAAGGCGGATGTCGAAGATGCCATCATCAATCGCGGTTTTGTAATCGACTACCATGGTTTCATTGGCAATATGCTTAAGCGCACAGCGCAGGATGTTGGCAGCACGAAAGCACTCTATAAAGATGCCGAGTTCTATCAGTTCTGCTCTGCCAGCATGTCGCGCAAGACGATGGAAGCCGACGCGCGAAACATCGCCTACTGTCCATATGTGATTGTCGTCTATGAGCAAGCGGCTAAGCCTGGCACAGTTCACGTTAGCTACAGGCCCCCCGCAATAGTTGGTTCTGATGTCTCGAAGGCTGCACTGGTGACCATCGATAAGCTGCTAGATGAAATTGCCCGGGAGGCCACACAATAACCAGCACGCGTTGCTTGCCAAAATCGGTTACCTTTTGATGTAGTTCGGTCGTCGGCCTATCAACAGTGGCAATTATCCTAGAGTGCGGGGGCATCGAGTATTTCGAGATTGTAGAAAATGGTCATCACAAATAAGCGTGAACTCATAGCTGCACTGGTATGTGCAGCCATCATAAACCTCCCGGCAGGTGCGGAAGAGCGACGGGCAATCACGGTGTGGAAATCGCCATGGTGTGGCTGCTGCGACAATTGGGTCGAGCACATGCAAGACGCCGGTTACTCGGTTCAGGTCAAGAACCTGGAAAACATGGATGCGGTCAAAAGGCTCGCCGGCATCCCCGACAGTCTGCAGTCATGTCATACAGCCAGGGTCGACGGCTACACGATTGAAGGTCATGTGCCCGCTGCAGACATCGAACGACTTTTGAAGCAAAGGCCCAAGGTCGAGGGACTGGCCGTCCCCGGCATGCC
>JAEKFU010000061.1 GCA_016522385.1 Pseudomonadota bacterium | reverse complement strand
CGCCCATGTCGATCATGGTGGCCGCCGGACGCGGCGCGCAGGCCGGCGTGCTCGTCAAAGACGCCGAAGCGCTCGAGCAGCTGGCCAAGACCGACACAATCGTGATCGACAAGACCGGAACGCTGACTGCCGGCCGTCCTGTTGTCACGGACATCATACCGGCACCAGGTGCAAAACTGTCGTCCGGCGAACTGCTCATGATGGCGGCCAGCCTCGAACAAGGCAGCGAGCATCCACTTGCCGGCGCAGTGGTCGCCGCTGCCGCAAGTCAGGGCATTGCGTTGAAACCTGTCAGGGGTTTCAATTCGCTGGCTGGCAAAGGTATCACTGCAAGCATTGGCCGTCGCCGCATCGCATTTGGTAATGCCGGCCTGATGGCCGCTGAAGGCATTGAGTTGAACCACGCCGTTAGCATGGCCGATCAGTTGCGCACGGACGGCAAGACGGCAATGTTCCTTGCCGTCAATGGCCGCTCGGCCGGCATCATCGCCGCAACGGATCCCATCAAGCCAAATGCACGAAGAGCACTTGATACACTGCGCGCAGATGGTCTGAAGATTGTTTTGGCGACCGGTGATGACAGGCGCACCGCTGAAGCGGTCGCCGGCCAGCTCGGCATCGACGAGGTTCATGCCAGCGTGCTGCCGGTCGAGAAGGCCGCATTGGTCGACACTTTAAAGGGCGCCGGCACGACAGTGGCAATGGCCGGTGATGGGGTCAATGATGCACCGGCATTGGCCGCTGCCGATGTTGGTATCGCCATGGCCACCGGTTCTGAAGTTGCCATCGAAAGCGCCGGAATTACGTTGCTCAAAGGTGATCTGGCAGCACTGGTCCGGGCCCGCAACCTGTCGCGGGGCACCATGCGCAACATTCGCCAGAATCTGTTCTTTGCCTTTGTTTACAACGGTATCGGCGTGCCAATCGCGGCCGGTGTTCTGTACCCTTTCATGGGTCTATTGCTCTCACCGATCATCGCTTCAGTCGCCATGAGCCTGTCGTCCGTGTCCGTAATCAGTAACGCATTGAGACTGCGGCACATCCACTTGTAACCGAATGTGGCTCGCGCTCAGTTGATTGGCGCGTAGTGACCGGATCGGATAAATTGGAAAGTGATATTTCGCGAAAGCTTTTGACATGGCGCTAGGATTGACGAGGCGGGGTCTGATCGTCGGCATTGCGGCAACGCTGGCGGCGTCCCCGTTGTTTGCACAGTCACGCAAGATGTCCGTTGTCGACGCACATGCCGCTGCAAAGCGCGGTGAAATCCTGCTGCTCGATATTCGTACCCGCTATGAATGGCGCCAGACCGGCATTGGCGAAACGGCGCTTGCTGTTTCGATGCATGAAAAAGACTTTCTGTCCCGGCTGCGATCGCTGACCGGTGGTGACAAGTCAAGACCGATCGCCCTGATCTGTGCTGTCGGTGGACGTTCCAGCGGCCTGCAGCGGATTCTTTCGCGGATCGGCTATTCTCAAGTGATCGACGTGTCGGAGGGCATGGTCGGCGGCGCCAACGGCAAGGGTTGGATCAAGTCCGGTTTGCCGATCAAGGCGTACCAGCCTTAGGGCCGACATCGATACAATGCGTCTCGCGCAGCCGCAGCGCCAGCAGGGGCGCCGCAGCGGTCCAGGCCAGCAACAATACAAAAGCCAGTCTGAACTGTTCTGGCGCGTAGAACCGCGCGCCATTGACCAATGTGCCATCCCACTGCCAATCCAGCAAGAGACCAATGATTGGCTGCAGTATCGCACCGGACGCCACCGTCATGGCATTGACGATGCCGGAGACCGAACCGTGGATGGCCGGATCGTTGACCTCACGTGCCAGTGCAAAGGTGATCGCCATCGACGCCCCCGTCATGCCAACCAAAAACATTATCGCGATCATCAGACCAAGCGGGATACCGGGAACAAAGACAATTGCCGCCATCAAACCCGTTTGCGCAAAAGCGGCATAGACAATTGGGGACTTGCGACGGCGGATCCGGTCGGAGAGCCAGCCGGCCGTTGGTGCGCCGGCCGCCCAACCGATTAGCATCATGGACACATACAACGCCGCCTCCGGCCGCTGGAGCTGGTATTCGCCCATGACGTAGGGCACGCCCCAAAGGCCACCAAACGCCAGCAATGGGCCGGTCATCGTTGTGGCGACCAGCGCGATGAGCCAAACTTCGCGCCGCGACAGCGCATCCTTGAGGGCACTGAGGATGGAATTCCAGTTCTGGCGGCCCTTGATGATGGGTGTTTTCATACCAGCCGGCGCGTCGCGAACGAACACGGCAATCAACAAGCATAAAGTCGCGGCAAAAACGCCGGCTGCCAACATTGCATCGCGCCATCCGATGTGATTGATGAGCGTGGCCAGCGGGGCCTGGCCGCCAACCCCGCTGATCATGCCGAACAGCATCACCAGGCCGGCCAGAAAGGCGAACCGATGGGTTGGAAACCAATTCGCCGCCAGCCTCAGCGAAGCCAGGAACCCGACCGCCGAACCACAACCGATCAGAGAGCGCCCGACATAGGCCTGCTCGATCGATTGCGCGGAGCCGAACAGGAAGCTGCCGGCGGCCGCCAGACCGACTGCGAGTGTCAGAAGCGCTCTTACGCCAAATCGGTCGAGCATCGCGCCGAGCGGAAACTGCAACGCTACATAAGGATAGAAATAGAGTGCCGACAAATGTCCGGTAACAGCCGCACCGATCGAGAACTCCGACATCAGGTCGGACACCATGACGCTGGGTGCGACACGCTGAAAGAACGCGTAACCGAAGGCGCCGGCGCTCAGCGACCAGACGAACCAGGCCTTTGCGCCGGCGTGGCGGGACTTCGCGGCAAATTGCATAAACAGGCTCGGATCGTGGGGAGGTTCATGGCGACCTTAGCCTACGATCAAACCGGTTTAAACCAGTCTGACATGTGACCGATGCGCTCGCTTGGTCAGGTATGCCCCCACAGGAAAAGCGGCCCCGGTATTGCCCGGAGCCGCTTGAGCGATGATTTGTGACTTCAAACGTCCGGCTTACGGGCAGTCCGAGCATTCGATGTTGGCAGATTGGCGTGGTCTAAGGATCATCTTGTCTTCCACCGTTACCGGGTCGGACCCGATCACGTAGCCTGCCAGCGGTTGCCACGTATAACACACCCGGGCAACGACCAGGCCGGTACCGGCCTGCATGAGCGCGATCATTTCCGTAGTTGCCGTAGGAGTTGCGCCACAATTGTTTCCGCCATTTCTCTTTTCCCACGTCTGGTCCGCGTTTCCTTCGCTGTCCAACTCATATGCGAACAGTTCAAGCCCGATGGCAGCTGCGGGGAACGGGTCCATAATCGGTGATGCGGCATTGAAAAAGCCTTCCAGGTCAGCATCGGTGACAGTGCCCGCAGCTTGCGTGACCAGATCGGCAATGGTGCTCGAAGTTAGTGTGACCCGCCGGTTGGCGGACAGCAAGTTGGTTATGTCGACCAATCCGAAATACAACACCAGCATGACCGGAAAAATAAACGCCATCTCGATAGCGGCCATTCCCCGAATGTCATCCCTGAAACGGTGGGCCTTGGTGGTCAACTTGGCCTTGGTATTCAAAGCGAATTGCCCGACGGAGTGGGTGAGGGTCTTCAACATGGTGTTTCCTCAAAAGCCTTGCAGAATTGTTTTATGAGCCGAACGGCTCGTTGCGGAACGCCGCGCCGGCAGTCAAAAGGCGTCGGCCGTTTGCCAGGTCCGCCAGTTTGCTGATGCCGGGTGTGAACAGTTTCCAATCGTAGTAGACACGTACGACCACTACCTCGAGCTCGTCACCGGGATCATAGCTCGCTCCGGAAGTGACCTCCGGGGTCAGCTCGCCATCACCATCAATTGCGCTTGTCGAGGTGATGCTATCGAAGTCGGAGAACGAACGCACATCGACATATAGTCTGCTGTTGCAGTCCAAGAACGATGCCAGCCCCCCGCAGACCTGCGCCTTGAAATCTGCTTGGCTCATACCTTGTTCCTGTACCTGACCGGTGCGGATCAAGCGAGCTGCATCGGCGGTACCGTTTTCGATGACATACTCTGAAAACAGCATCAGACCGGTTTCGAAAATCGCCATGAGCAGATAGAAAAAGGGAGCCGCGACGAGCGCGAACTCGATGGCAGTCGCGCCGTCTTCCGACTTATTGTATCGTTTGATAAACCGAAGCCTGCGGTTGAAGGCAGCTTGCCACATGGACTTGCACTCCCGATAATAGTGGGCGGAATTTCGCCCAATTTGAGTCTGTCGATAGCTGAGTAGCCGGACTGGCGCTCTTGGTCGACATCATATTTTTCATGTAATACCAAATATGTGTTGCAATTATGTGAAACATCTAAATAAGAATTATCTAAAATTTTATTCTAATCGTCAGCAAAGCAAGTATCTCAATTGGTCAATTCCGCCCAAATTTTCGTTGGACGTTGAATTCAATTTAATTATAGGGATTAGGCTTGATTGTTTGGTAGTTAGGCGTTGACGATCTGTTTCCGCTTGAAGGACGGTAGCAACGTAAGACCAGCCTGACTGCGCAACATGGCGACAGCAAAAGGGGTGCCGACGCCCTTCGACACCCCTTTGCTAGATAATGAAACTGAAAATTACTCTGCCAGTTTGGCTGCCGCTGTGGCTGTCGCCGTCTTGCCGGTGATCTGTGCCTGCACGACCTTGTCGAAATAGTCCGGGGTGTCGCCAACCGACAGCGTAACCTCACAGTTCGGCACGCAGCTGTAGGATTCACGTCGGCCCGCTTTATAGACGACAACCGATGGTGAAGCTTTCTGCATCACATGCAGCTCGAAATTGCCGATCTGATCCCCATTGTCGTCCAGAATCAGCAAATTGGTTGAACCGAAGTGCCGTCCATGAATGATGATCTGTCCCGAGCGTACCGTGACATCGGCGAAGGTAGGATTCCCAATGATAACCGCCGCCGGTTCTCCGGATATGCTGACAATCTTTGCCCGGTCAGCCGCAACGGTGATGGAGTTTTCCGCCAACACCGGCGTTGTAAACAGTGTCGTTGCCACAATGGCGGCGGGTATCACTGAGCAGGCCATTTTGAGCCTTGTGGCCGCGGTCCGTGCTTTGGGCGCTTTCATCTGGTAATCCTCCGTTGAGTACCAAAGGCCCTGCCTCATCGACGCGAGCGGGCCACTTTCGTTGATATTGCTCGCATTTGAACCCAAATTGGTGAATGAAGCCTTACACAGTTCATAATCTTTTTAGCGACTGCTGGATCGCCATGGGGCTGCTTGACGACCGCAGCCTAGTTTTTGATCGATGATCAAGGGCTCCCGCTGGCCAGCCGCCGATCATTTGAGACGTCTTTGAGGTGTAGGATAGGACAGGGTTTGCAGAAAGTAGTAGATTCATTTGAAGTGTACTATCAAAGTTATTTTGAATTTTCGATTCAAGATTTTTGTATTGATTATTGATCCATGTATTTCTTAAGTATTAATCAGAATATTCATTTGACAGTAAATTGGTAACCACGATCTAGCGACTCGGATAAACACGCGCATTGTCTCTATCTTGTTCACTTGATTTTAAGACGGCCAGTTTAGGGTGAGCATTGGTTCTGAAACGCATTTCGGTGCGGATCATCAATGGAACCTGATGCTGTCTAACGAGTTAGTCAAGGAGAGTATAAATGAGCAAGCTCGTACGTTTTATGAAAGACGAATCTGGTGCGACCGCCATTGAATATGGCCTGATCGCTGCTGCTACCGGCCTGGTTCTGGTCGCTGTTATGCCGGCAGTTGAGAGCGCGCTGGATGCGACGTTCACCACGATCTCGGGCGCTATGTAATCATAGCATTCCGAAACGTAACGGGTCGCTTGAGCCTGTACCCGTTGCTTGAAGAATTATTCAGGGAGGCTCCGCAGCCGCCGGTTCAACCGGCGGCTGTGTCTTTTTAAGTGGCCCCAAATTTCCATTCCTTGATAATTGTATTGTACGCTGTATCGTCGTTCTCGATTGGTCTTCTGCGATTAACCGGGAATTTACGACGCGCGTGAGAGGTTGCCCCGTGTATTTGTTGGCGCGCGACCGGTCCGGATTGATTCAATCTGGCGCGTGATTCGTCCGTCAACTGAATGCATTCAAGCATGATTCGCGACGCTGATCGCGCATCTTTGGATCACGTCCATGGGCCGACGATGTTCGGTCATCAACCAGTGCAAGGGTTGCTGTGCCATGCCCACTACTCTATCCGGACTGCTCGTTCTGACGGTCTTTCCCATTCTTTGTGTTGCGGCCGGTATCGGCGACTTCTTGACGATGCGGATTCCCAACTGGCTGAATGGTGCGCTGATCGTTGCGTTTGTGGTTATGGTCTTTGTCGCTGGCATGCCCTTTGACGTACTCAAATGGCATCTCGCCGCCGGCGGCCTGTTGCTGGTCGCAGGCATCACGCTGTTTTTCGCCATTCAGTTCGGTGGAGGAGATGCAAAGATGCTTGCCGCCTGTTCGTTGTGGATCGGCTGGTCAGCGCTTGTACCATTCCTAATCTACACTGCCCTCGCGGGCGGTGCACTGGCCCTGATCGCCATACTTTGGCGCAGAATAGGGCATGAACATGACATGCGTGGTGGCGTTTGGCTGCGCGGCCTGTTCAACAAGGAAGTCAAAATTCCTTATGGTGTGGCAATCGCAATTGGCGGAATTCTCTCGTTTTCGGAGACTTGGTGGATCAAGTCGATGATCTAGATCGCCAAATCGTGTCAATTTTATTCCCAATTATCAGCACCAGTTAACCTTAATTTGACCATTGACCCGCAAATTGAGGCGAAGCACGCCGCAAGGCGGCTGCCAAGGTCAACGTAAGTCAGGACGATTTCGAATGAGTACGCCCCGGATTGCAATTCTCGGACTAGCGATCGGCGCAGCAGTGCTAGCCGCTTTTCTCGCCAAGGGTTTCCTCGGCAAGCCTGCACCCAAGCAAGTTGTTAAAGTCAATCAGACTGTAACCGTGGACGTCTTGGTTGCGGCCAAAGACGTGGCCGTCGGTGGTTTGCTCGATCGCTCTACCGTCAGATGGCAGAAATGGCCCAAGGACATTGTCAGAGGCGGCATGATATCCCGCAAGGCCAAGCCTGACGCCATGAAAAAATTCGAGAATTCTCGTGCGCGAACCGCCATATTTCAGGGTGAACCGCTCAACGAAAAAAAGGTCGTGTTCCCCGGCGAGTCCGGCTTCATGGCTGCCATCTTGCCAAAGGGTATGCGTGCGATTGCCGTGCGCGTTTCCGTCGAAACCGGCGCTGGCGGTTTCATTTTGCCCAACGACCGGGTTGACGTCTTGCTAACCCGCAAGATGTCCGGTTCGGGTTCGTCGAACCGCACGATCACCGACACGGTCTTGTCGAATGTACGCGTGCTGGCGATCGACCAGTCATTCGCCGTCAATGAAAAAGGCGAGAAGATCTCCGACGACAAGATTAACACGGCAACGCTGGAGCTTGATCCCAAGCAGTCTGAGGTCATCGCCCTTGCCGAAACCACCGGCCAACTGACATTGGCCCTGCGCTCGATGGCCGACAATGGTAGCAGCGAATTGGGCGACGACGGTCCACGACTGTCGAAGCGCTATGCGAAGGGCGCCAACGGCGGTGAGATCACAGTATTGCGTTATGGAATTCAACGCCAGACAGCAACCACCGAATAACCCCTGTTTGGTTCCCCACGAATAAGGTCAGTGAAAAATGAATATCAGCATGAACACAGACGCAACTGAAAAGGCCGCAAAGCCGGATTGGCCACTAAGGCGCGCGATATCCGTATTCGTCTTCATTCTGGCTGTCGCGTTTGCAGCGCTCGCCTACATCACGTCCGCAGCCGAAGCTGCAAAGTCGAATGCGCGCTTTGTTCGCATTGGGTTGGACAAGTCAATTGTCATTCGGTTGCCGTCCGATACCCATGATGTGCTGATAGGTAATCCAGAAGTTGTCGATGCGGTGGTCCGCACCAAAAAGACGGCCTACTTGTTCGCCAGAAAAGTCGGCCAGACCAACGCCTTCTTTTTTGATGCCGCCGGTCGTCAGATTCTGTCGCTTGACATCGAGGTCTCCCACGACACCAAGGGCCTGTCCAAGCTGCTGCAACGCTCCTTGCCGGGCAATCAGATCACGGTAGACACGGTCGGAGATAATGTTGTCCTCGGTGGTACCGCGGCCAACGCGGCACAGGCAAAGACCGCTTTTGATCTAGCGTCTCGATTTGCCGGTGATGAGAAAAAAGTCGTCACGATGATCAACATCACCGGCAAGGAACAGGTGATGCTGCGTGTAAGGATCGCCGAGCTGCAGCGTGAATTGCTCAAGCAGTTCGGCATTGACACGGACGTGGCATTTCAGGTTGGACAAAACTTTACTGCCCGCTTTTTCAATCCCTTCGAATTCGGTTTGGGCCAAGGCGCGATTGGTCCTGCATTCGAGCGCGGCACCTTCGCCAGTGGCACAGACTCAGTCGATGCGATCGTTCGCGCCCTGGAGCGTGACGGACTGTTGCGAACTCTGGCTGAGCCGACAC
>JAEKFU010000044.1 GCA_016522385.1 Pseudomonadota bacterium | reverse complement strand
GTCCACGGCCTTGATGGTGCTTGGCTCTGATTCAGGGCTCGATTTGGCGAATAATTTGGGACTATCCGCATTTTTCATCGTCAGGACAGACCGCGGCTTGGTTGATTTGCCATCCAGAGAGTTTCGGCGGTTTCTTGTGAGTTGAAGAGGACCCCAATGGAGCTGTTTGTTCTGTCGTTCATCTTTATCAGCCTTGCGGTTCTCGGCATGGCAGTGGGCGTGCTGTTTCGGGGTTCGCAATTGAAAGGAACCTGCGCGACACTCAGCTGCAGCAGTCATGCGCTGATGCGATGCGAAATCTGTCCGAAGCGGCATTGGCGGGGTGTACGCCGTGCGAAGTCCTGTTCTCACCGCGGGTCAATAAACGGGAGCCCTGCGCAAAAAACCGCGCGGACGGAACGTCAATGAGCCAGACCGCGACCGCAAAGGACTATATGACGAGGGATGTGATCACCGTCACACCCGATATGGACATTCACTCGGCAATCAAGATGCTGGTCGACAACAAGATTTCCGGGGCACCGGTCGTCGATACGAGTGGAACTTTGGTTGGCATCCTGTCAACAAGGGACTGTCTCAAGGTGGCGTTCAGTGCGAGTTACCACAAGGACACCGGAGGTCGTGTCACCGAGTACATGAGCGAGAATGTAAAGACTATAGACGCCGGCGCTGAGATTGTTGAGGTCGCAGACCTTTTTCTCAAGTCACGTTACAGGAGATTCCCTGTGACTGCGAATGATAGGCTGGTTGGTTTGATCAGTCGCTATGATGTCTTGAAGGCGTTGGAAGATCTCTGGTGACCCGATCGTCAAGCTTGGCCTCCGCGGGCATTGCCGGTGTCGAAGGACAAGCGTGGAGAAACTGATGAAATCTGGGCGCGCGAGCATCACACCCCGGCAAATCGACAAGTCACTTGCCCAAAACGGACGTGAGGAACATCTCGAGACCATTGAAGTAGTGCCGGCCGCTGACTAGAAAGCCGTCATTGTGACCGCCTCGGAGTTCCAGAAAATGCTTGGGTTCGTGTGCGCCCTCAAAGAGTGATGTGCCTTGCGCATATGGAATGATTTCATCGTCACGGCTGTGAACAATCAGCACAGGTAAGGATACCTTGTCGAGATACTCGCGGATCGGATACTTGAACCGCGCCATCCATCGCACCGGCAGCCAGGGGTAGATTTGGGCAGCCAGTTCCGGCACAGACACAAAGCCACTCTCAATTATGAGCGCGGCAGGACGTTGCTGACTGGCCAGATAGGCCGCGACTGCCGCCCCAAGTGACCGTCCGAACAGGACGATCTGAGACGAGGGTATGCGGCGTTGTTTCGTGAGATACCGCCATGCCGCTTCAGCGTCACGATAGGTGCCTTGCTCGGAGACTTTGCCGCCGCTGCGGCCATAACCGCGATAGTCGAATATCAGCGTCGAAACGTTCAGGTCATGAAAGATCTTTAACGAGTCGAGACGATGGGAGATGTTGCCTGCATTGCCATGGAAGAACAGGACGACGCCACGCGGTTCGCTCGCTGGCACTTCCCAGGCATCGAGCCTGATCCCGTCTTCTGTAATAATTTCAACGGCTTCGTAAGCAAGCCCGATACTATCAGGTCCCGGTCCAAGAGCACGGGTTGGCACATTCGGGAAGTACAGCAGCCGCGCCTGACCGAGAAACAGCAGCAGAACTATCAGCGCATAAACGCCGGCCGCCGTAAGGATGATGGAAATGAAGCCGTTCACAGATGCTCGCTTACCTGACATGCGGTATGTCACTCATTAGGAGATTCCAGATTTGAGGCGGTACCGGCTGTACTCCTGGCTAGAGCGTTTCTTTCTCATATGGAACCATTTGACCGCGTTTCTGCGCCCGCTGGACGTCGTTATGCTCCGCTTGTGGTCAACCAGACCATGGCGCGAAGCATGCCTAGCCAGCAGACGCAGAAACGCGGTCAAATGGTTCCATATGAGAAAGAAACGCTCTAGCACAATTCAACTCGGCCGGCTCAAGAATTCTGCGTCTGGAAAAGGATCGCAGAAGATTGCTTTTCGTGCCGCTTTGACCTCATCCAATCGCCTCACTGGCACTGTGTGTGGTGCGCTCAGCACCACGTCAGGGTCGTTTTCCGCTTCCTGAGCAATCTGCAGCATCGCGGCGATGAATGCATCAAGCGTCTGTTTGCCTTCCGTTTCCGTCGGTTCGATCATCAAGGCCTCCCGGACAATGAGGGGAAAGTAATTCGTCGGCGGATGGAATCCGTGGTCCATCAACCGCTTGCTGATGTCGACGGCGCGCACAGGTGACTTTCCCACTTTGCCCCGGCAAATGAATTCATGCATACAGGTGCGATCAAACGGAACCGGAAAGGCATTTTTCAAGCTCGTGCGCAGATAGTTGGCATTCAGTACGGCATGTTCGGCGTTGCTTCTGAGACCGGTTGCACCATGGTTCAAAATGTATGCATAGGCTCGCACAAACATGCCGAAATTGCCGACGAACGTGCTGACTCGTCCGATCGAGCGTTCCGGCATCTGAAGCCGGTAGGCTGCTTTATCTGCCACTTCGCCTTGCTGCATTGACGCTATCGGACCCGGCAGATAGGGAGCCAATTGCTCCGAGGCCCCGATTGGACCGGCTCCCGGTCCGCCGCCACCGTGCGGTGTGCCAAAGGTCTTGTGCAAGTTGAAATGCATCAGATCGAACCCCAGATCACCGGGCCGCACAATGCCGCAGAGTGCGTTCATGTTGGCACCGTCGCCGTAAACAAGGCCACCACAGCCGTGAATAAGCTCGATGACCTGATCGATCTGCTCCTCAAAGAGACCAAGCGTATTAGGGTTGGTCAGCATCAGGCCCACCACATCCGGACCGCAGGCTGCCTTCAAGGCCTCGAGATCGATGTTCCCGCGACCATCAGTGGGAATCTCGGTAACGGTCAAACCGGCCATGCTCGTTGAGGCCGGATTCGTTCCATGGGCGGAATCGGGGATCAGCACCTGGGTTCTGGCATGCTCCCCATGATCGGCAAGATAGGCGCGCATCATCAGCAGGCCGGTGAGTTCGCCATGGGCGCCCGCCGAAGGCTGCAGCGAGACTGCGGAAAAACCGGCAATCTCCTTTATGCACTCCTGAAGGTTGAACATCACGGCAAGGCTGCCCTGCACTGATGCGGCCGGCAGCAGCGGATGCAGTTCGGCGAAGCCAGGCAACCGGGCGATCATTTCATTGACTTTCGGATTGTATTTCATGGTGCAGGAACCGAGCGGATAGAACCCGCTATCGACGCCGTAGTTGCGCTGCGACAATTTCAGGTAGTGGCGCGCAATTTGGATCTGCGAAAGTTCCGGCAGGCCGTTGTCTGCTCGAACAAGATCTTCCGGCAGCTCAGCTTCGGGAACGTCGAGCGCAGGCAAGTCGATACCAATCCTGCCGGGAACGCTCTTTTCGTAAAGGGTTGCCTCGCTCACCGGGTCGCCTCTCTGAGCGCGTCAGCCAGCCTGTCGATCGACTGTCGCGTGTTCATTTCCGTGACTGCCACCAGCAGATGATTTGCCAAGTCGGGATAAGCCTGGCCCAGGTCGTATCCACCGATGATGCCGAAGTCATCGTTGAGCCTTTGGATGACCCCTTCGGCCGGCATGCCCAAGTCGACAACGAACTCTCTGAAAAACACAGAGTGCGGCGACTTGGGATTGATCTTTAGGCCGGCAATCTCTTCGATCCGCGACGCCGCGTAGTGGCTGTTGTGATAGCAAAGTTCGGCAATCCTTCTCAGGCCACGCTTTCCTACTGTGGCGAGATAAACCGCCGCCGCCAGCGCCGTCAGGGCGGCATTGGTGCAGATGTTGCTGGTGGCGCGTGCCCGGCGAATATGCTGCTCGCGCGTAGCCAGCGTGAGGACGTAGCCACGCTGACCATCAACGTCCTCTGTCTCACCCACCAATCGGCCGACCATACGTCGCACAAGAGCCTGCCGGGTCGCGAAGATGCCAAGATGCGGGCCACCGAAGGAAAGCGGGATTCCTAGAGGTTGGCCCTCGGCAACCACGATGTCTGCATTGTAGTCTCCAGGTGGCTTGAAGAGGCCCAGGGCGATCGGATCGCTCACAATGATCAAGAGCGCACCGGCGACATGGACCAAATTCGCAAGTCCGTCCAGCTCTTCAAGCTGGCCGAAGAAATTCGGGCTTTGAACCACCACTGCCGCCGTCTTGTCACCGAGGTGCGATATCAGGTCACCCGTTTTCAGACCAAGTGTCTCTTCAGCGACCACGTATGCCTCAGTGCCCCGCAAATACGTGCGAAGCACGTCGTCGAATTGCGGATTGAGGCCCGGTGAAACGAGGACTTCGCTTCGCGACTGTGGGGTGGCATTGAGTGCCAGCAAGACGGCTTCGGCAAGAGAGGTGGCGCCGTCATAGTGGCTGGCATTGCTCACGTCCATGCCCGTCAATCTGCAGATCATGCTCTGGTACTCGAACATAGCCTGCAAAAAGCCTTGGCTGAGCTCGGGCTGGTAGGGCGTATATGACGTATAGAACTCAGCCCGGCCCAGAACATCATCCACGGTGGCCGGTATGTAATGATTGTAGGCGCCGGCGCCGAGGAAACATGAGCTGGCCTCGACGCTGGTGTTGCGCTGCGCCACGTGTCGCAGTTCACGTTCGATCTCGAGTTCAGATAACGGGCCCGGCAGGTTTAAGTCGGGAAATTGACGATGTTTGGGAACATCGGCGAACAAATCTTTCACCGAGCGGCATCCGATAGCCGCCAGCATGTCTTTGCGTTCAGCATCGGTATGCGGAACATAAACCACTCGACTTGTTCCTTTGCAGCGCCCGTATGAGTCGTTCAACCAATTGACATTTGAGATCAGGAACCGCCTGCCAGGAATGATTCAGATCAAGTCGCGCAGTTTCAGGCACTGACCTTTGCCATTCGGCGTTTCTGGTATCCGACGATCACCGGCCAATAACCTTTGGAGACCAGTCGTGCATCGAGCGCCGCATCGCCTGTGTCGAATCTCAGAACAGGCGTCCGCGACAGTTTAGCTGGTGTCGCAATGACAATGATATTCTCACACCCGACCCTTGAGACGACGGCCGGGCTGAGCTGAAGATTGCCGCGGCCGAGAACAAAACCCTGCGCGCCAATCGGACTCAGGACCAGGCGGGCATCGTGATGGGTGCTGAGGAGTTCCAGCAACTTGTGCTCGTTGAGGTCACGAGCGATCAGCCGGCCGGCAAGCACCGCGTCAATGCCAAGCAGCGTCTTATCAATGTTCAGGCATTGCCCAAGGGAATTTACAGTGCTTCCGGGCCCGAGGAGGTAAAGCGTCTGTGGATTTCCCTCCATCTCCTTACAAAGATGCTCGGCGATGTCACCTTTGACCTCAGCATCACTATGCTCGTCGAACATCGCCTTGGAAGCTTGGGTCAAGGTCGGCTCAAACGGCGTCATAGCAGCATAATAGAGCCTTACAACCCATTCTCCTTGCCGGTATCGTGCTTCGTCGAGATCAAGGACATCGGCCTCGATGAAGTCCAGTTCGTCATCGAGATAGCCGATCAGGAGTTCTGCGGTTCGCGACGGCGTGACGCCGAACACGCCGGAGTACATCTTCACGCCGGATGGGATACCCAATATCGGCGTGGTGGTGCCGGTCACCTGGCAAATATCGCGAGCAGTTCCATCACCGCCACAGAAGACGATTAGATCTGCACCAGACTCGACATATACCCTTGTGGCAGCCGTGGTGTCTTTCCGGGTAGGTGTTTGGGCAGGCGAGTAGACGACTTCCAAATTGCTGAAGCCGGCGGTCCGCAGGGCATCGGCCCCCATGCAACCACCACTAGTAAGCCAGCAGAATTTCAGCGGCTCGCTGAGCGCCCGCAACTTTGACTGCAAATTTTGCAACATCGTTGAGGCGCGCACGGCGGATACCGGCTGCGCACCGAGCCTTGATGCCCGCTTCGCCATATCATCCGTGCCTTTGAGTCCGACAC
>JAEKFU010000025.1 GCA_016522385.1 Pseudomonadota bacterium | reverse complement strand
CGTTATGCGCGACCGATCGAGCTGACCAGAGCCGGAATCGTTCTGCACGGACGCACCGGACGTATCCTGAGCGAGATCGAAGACCTGCGATCGGAAATGCGGCGTGTCGAGAGTGCACCCGTGCCGTTACTGCGGGTGGGCATGCTTGCATCGATCGCAACGACACTGATGCCGGTGGTGAGCGATCTGGCCAAGGCCCAGTCGATCCCAGAAGTGGCTTGTTTTGCTGGCCTGGCAAGTGAGCATGCGGAGCTGTTGCGCAACCGCAAAGCGGACCTGGTCGTGACATCGGACGCGCTTTATGAAACAAGTGGGCTGGACCGTTTCCCGGTGTTGAGCGAAGCCTTCCTGTTGGTCACGCCGCGCGGATTCAAGGGGCCCAGGACCGACCTGACCAGGCTGGCGAGCAAGCTGCCGCTGATGCGGTTTTCCGCCAACACACCGGTCGGAAAACGAACGGATCAACATTTGCGGCGACTGCGGCTCGATCTACCCCGTGTCATGGAAGCTGACCGGTCCAGCATGGTGACAGCGGCGGTGGATCGGGGTCACGCCTTTGCCATCATGACACCGACCCTGCTACTCGATGCGGTGCATGAAGGTATGAAGCTTGATGTTGACCCGCTGCCGGTTGCCGGCTTCCGCCGAGAGATAACAGTGGTTAGTCGGTCGCGCGAACTAGCCGACCTACCTGACCGGCTGGCACGGGCGATGGCCGAACAGCTTGAACGGGCGATTGGCGGGCTTGGTCCGCTGTGTGTCGCAGCCGTCGAGTTCGCGGAGGCCGGATCGATGGATGAGGCAGGAGACTCTCAATGAGCCATCCGATTGTAGCGTTGTGGGCGCACCCGCGCTCGATGTCGACGGCGATCGAAAGGATCATGCGTGAGCGCGGCGACTGCACGGTGTTCCACGAACCGTTTCTGGCCGACTACTACCTGCACCGTGCGATACGGAAAATGCCGATGCTGGATGACGATACTGGCATGCCTCAGGATTATGAGTCGGTGCGCGCCATGCTGCTGCAGGCGGGCAAGACGGCGCCGATCTTCTTCAAGGATATGAGCTACTACGTCGTGCCACGAATCTTTGAGGATGCTGAGTTTGCAGGGCGATTGTGCAATGTGTTCTTAATCCGCGACCCGCGCCGGTCTATTGCTTCCTACTATAAGCTCGATCCGGGATTGACCCTGCCGGAGATCGGGATTGAGGCGCAGTGGCAGCATTTCTGCTTTCTGCGCGACGCGTTCGGCGAGCCGCCAATGGTCATTGAGGCTGAAGCGGTCGCTGCCGATCCCAAAAGCGTTATTGGGCGGCTGTGGGATTTTGCCGGACTGTCGTTCGTACCGGAGGCATTTGAGTGGAACGCTGCCAAAGTGCCGGAAGGTTGGGAGTATGTGCAGGGCTGGCATCGCGATGCGGTGGCCTCGACCGGCATCCGAAAGGATGACACCGACCCCGACGATGCATTCGCAGAGGTAGCTGATGCCGCCGCGTGCCTGAAAGACTATCTGGCGCACCATGAGGTGTTCTATGAAAAACTCAAACTCGAAGCTCAGGTGTAGTCTAGATCGGGCATCTCGGATTTGCGCTTGGTGATATATTCCTCGAGTGCTTCGTCGATAGCCGGGTCCAGAGGCGGTCGCTCGTAGTTCCGCAAGAGCTTTTTCCAGCGTTCGTTGGCGCGCCGCGCAGCGTCCTTGCCGCCTTCGGCCTGCCATTGTTCAAAAGAATTAGCATCGGCATTTGCCGGCTGGTAGAAGGCGGTCTCGAAATTCGCGTGGGTGTGGGCGCTGGCAAGGAAATGGGCTCCGGGGCCGACTTCGTGGATCGCATCCATCGCCTGGGCTTTTTCCGACAGGTCGAGGCCTTGCGCGAAGGCGGTGATCTTGCCGCAGACGTCAGCATCCATTACCGCTTTCTCGTAGCCGTGCACCAGTCCGCCTTCGAGCCAGCCGCCCGCGTGGTTGATGAAGTTGGCGCCGGCCAGCACCGACATCATCAGGCCCCACGTGCCTTCTTCCATGGCTTGACCGTCCGGCAGCTTCGATGCAGTGAGGGCGCCGACAGTGTGAAATGGTACGCCGAGTCGGCGGGCGAGCTGGCCGGCAACCAGTACAAGTTGGGCACTTTCCGGTGAACCGAATGTCGGCGCACCGGACTGCATGGACATGGTGCTGGCAAAGGACCCAAACAGGCAAGGCGCGCTCGGATTGACCAGTTGTACCAATGCCAGACCGGCGAGCGCTTCGGCCAGCACCTGGGCGAGCGTACCAGCGGCGGTGCACGGGCTCATTGCGCCGGCGAGGGTCCAGGGCGTGATAGCGACGGCTTGATTGTTGCGGGCATAGACCTTGAGAGCGCCGGTCATGGCACTGTCCCAGACCAGGGGGGCGTTGGAATTGCTTACCGCGTAGAGGCAGACATTGCCTGCCACGAACTCGTCGCCAAAGACTATCTTTGCCATGTTGACGGAGTCCTGGGCCCGCTCGGCGCCAATCAGGGCGCCGAACACGGCGCGGTCGGAGTAGCGGAAGTGGCAGCCCAGCATATCGAGATGACGTTTATTGGCCGGCAGGTCAACGGGCTCGCAGATGACGCCGCCGGAATGGTGGTACTCGGGCAGCATGTGGCAGATCTTGATCAAGGCGCGGAAGTCCTCGATTGTGGCATAACGACGGCCCTCATCCATGTTGTGGATGAAAGGTGGACCCCAGCCTGGTGCGAGCACCGTGTTGGCGCCGCCCAGAATCACTGTGTTCGCTGGGTTGCGGGCATGTTGAGGGAACTCGGCCGGCGCAGTGGCAGTGATGATGCTGCGGCAAAAGCCGGGCTCGAAGCGCACCCGCTCACCGCACACGTCGACGCCTGCATTGCGAAGAATGCTGAGGCTTTCGGGATCGCCGCGAATTTCAACGCCGATATCCTTCAGAATAAGATCGGCATTTTGTTCAATTAGTTCGAGGCCTTCGGAGGACAGGATATCAAAGGTCGCAATTCGTCGTTGAATGAAAGGCACCCGTTTGTCCGTGCCGCGCAACCGGCTGGCCCTGCGGGCCTTGCGTCCGCTGCGTGTTGCGCGCGTTGCCATATTCATTCAACCTCGGTCATCTTAATCACTGTCTCGCTGAGGCCCTCGGGTCGGCCCGGGGATGTCCTAGCGACGTGACGGTTTGGTCCCGAATTCATGCGCGAATTATACCCACGCGTGCCGCTTATGATGCAATCTACTTTTTCTGATGCTGCAGCGCGGCGCATTGTAATTGCTAAAGGGGCGGGTAGGTTGGCGCACTCAACAACAAGTGTGATGGACTGTTCGATATGACACACGTACCACAGACCGACTGGTCGACCGACGCGATTCTGGCGCGGCGCGAAGCCTATTATGCGCAGTCGCAACGCTCGTTCATGCCCTATGAGATACCGTTGATTTTCAAGCGTGGCGAGGGGCAATATCTGTGGGACGAGCGGGACAACAAATATACAGACCTGCTCGGCATGAATGTCTGTATCAGTGTCGGGCACGCCCATCCTGTGGTAACCGAAGCCGTCTGCAAGCAGGCAGTGGAATTAGCCCACTGCACGGCTATGTTCTGTCATCCGACGCCGGCGCATCTTGCCGAAGAACTTGCGGCGACAATGCCAGATGGACACGACTGGGTGGTGCACTTCACCAATTCCGGTGCCGAAGCGGTTGACCTTGCTTTGCTGATGGCCCGCGCCGCGACCAGCAATATTGACTTTCTCGCGTTGCGTAGTGGCTATCATGGCGCGACGTTTGGTGCCCAGTCGCTAACGGGCATAGCCGGCTTCCGGCACAATGTGCCCTTGATGGGCGGCATCCATCATGTCGTCGACCCGAACCAGTATCGCGGTAGCTTTGGGATCGGCACCACACCATATCTGGACGAGATCGATCGGACAATCAACGGCTCCACCTGCGGCAAGCTGGCCGGCATGATCATCGAGCCGGTGCAGGGCTATGGTGGCATTGTTGAGATGCCAGAGGGCTATATTGCCGGAGCGGCCGAACGGGTGCGGGCGCATGGCGGTCTTGTTGTAATCGACGAAGTGCAGTCGGGGTTTGCCCGCACGGGTGACGGCTTCTGGGCCTTTGAGGTGCACGGTGTGGTGCCGGATATAATGGTCGCAGCCAAGGGTATCGGCAACGGCTACCCGCTGGCCGCGGTTATCGCCAAGCGGGACGTTTCGGAGAAGATGGCCGGAAAGTTCTATTTCAACACCTATGGTAGCAATCCGGTCTCCTGCGCTGCCGGGCGCGCCGTGTTGCAAGTGCTGGACGAGGAAAAATTGCAGACCAATGCGCGCGATGTTGGTGCGGCCCTGCTTGGCGCATTGCGCGACCTGCAGCAGAAGTATCAGGTGATTGGGGATGTTCGTGGCCGCGGGTTGATGCTGGCCATCGAACTGGTCAAGGACCGGCGCAGCAAGGTACCCGCCACGGATGAGACTGCGAGGGTGTTCGAGGCCTCTAGGCGACATGGGCTGGTCCTGTCGAAATCAGGGCCGCACCGCTCGGTGTTGCGCATGGTACCACCCTTGTGCTTGTCGATGGATGATGTGCAAAGCGTTGCAGGCGCGATGGAGGCAAGTTTCGCTGAAGCACAGGTTAGTTGAATGGCTATCACTGCCAGGCAAATTGTGGCTGATCAAAATGAGCCACTCGGGTTGGGCGGCCGTTGAGAGCGACTTCGCGGAATTGGTAAAGCAAGGCGGCGGTTGGCGCAAACATCTCGTGCCCGAGAGCCGGCAGCCAGGCTGACAGGACCTGTCGTCCCTCCGGGCCGGGGGCAGACAATCGAGGCAGGCCTGGGCCATTTAGGTCATCGAGCGGAATGTGGAAGACCTGTTCAACCTCACCGGGATCGGGGTCGATGTCTTGGACACCGGTTCCCCACATGACGATCGGTGCGATGCTGAACCCGGAGCGGGTCGGATAGTCGTCGAGGCGGCCAAGGACATTGGTTTCGTTCAAGGAAATGCGCAGTTCTTCGCGGAGTTCGCGCAAGGCGGCGGCCGTGACGGTCTCGCCGTCGTCGAGCCGGCCGCCGGGAAGCGCATACTGCCCGCGGTGACGCCGCATGTGACCACCGCGAAGTGTGAGGAGTACGCAGGCGGTGCTGTCTGCCGGGTCTGCCACAATAACAATGGCGACGGCCGCGCGGTTAAGGCTCTCATCATCGATCGGCCAAGGCTCGAATGCCGAGAGATTTGCGGTCACATCGCGGCGCAGGGAATCGGTAAAGAGAATTGACATGGCAGCGGTTCCGACTTGGTTTGCACTGCGGATAACGGCGCGGTTGCAATTGTGGGCGAGCGCTTAAACACAGTACTGTGTAGCCTGATCAGATGCGGGAGGGAACAACATGAGCAGCAACATTTCGAGCACGGAGTACAAATTCGCCCCGTCACAGGCCTTGGCGGGCGGGCAGATGCTGTTCGTGGCGTTCGGGGCTCTCGTGCTGGTGCCCATTCTGACGGGTCTCAACCCGTCGGTGGCGCTGTTCACAGCTGGCGTTGGCACGTTGATTTTTCAACTGGTGACCAAGGGTAAGGTGCCGATTTTTCTTGCGTCGTCCTTTGCATTCATTGCGCCGATACAGTTCGCTGTTGGCGAATGGGGCATTCCGGCGGCGATGAGCGGATTGGCGGCAGCCGGCCTGTTTTATGTGGCGCTCTCTCTGGCGATCCGGGCGTTTGGCACGGACTGGCTGCACAGGGTGTTTCCGCCTATTGTGGTCGGCCCGGTTATCATGGTGATCGGCCTGGCATTGGCCAAAGTCGCCGTCGACATGGCAACCGGCGCGGCGGATGGGCAGAAAGTGCCAATGGGTATCTCACTGACCGTGGCGACCGTCACCCTAATTGCGACGGCGCTGATTGCGTTGATGGGCAAAGGCCTGATGCGTATCGTCCCGATTCTCGGCGGCATCTTCGTTGGCTATATATTCGCAGTCCTTTTCGGTCTCGTCACCGGCGCTCCACTGGTCAACTTCAGCAATGTCACATCGGCCAGCCTATTTGCCGTTCCGGCCTTCGTGCTGCCGCAGTTTCATTGGGGTGCCATCCTGTTCATGCTGCCGGTGGCGATCGCCCCGGCAATTGAGCATTTCGGGGATATTATGGCTATCGGCGGGGTTACCAAGAAGAACTATCTCGAGGATCCAGGTGTTCACAAGACCATGCTCGGTGACGGGCTTGCAACCACGGCGGCTGGGCTTCTCGGCGGACCGCCCAACACGACTTACTCGGAAGTCACAGGGGCGGTGACGCTGACCCGGGCGTTCAATCCAGCGATCATGACCTGGGCGGCGATCTTTGCCATCGTGCTGTCGTTCTCGGGTACGCTCAATGCGTTGCTCGGTTCGATTCCGCTGTCTGTGATGGGTGGTGTGATGGTGCTGATGTTCGGCCTGATCGCGGTCGTCGGGATGACGACGGTGATGAAGGTGGGGGATGCGCTGACTGAGCCGCGCAATATGATCATCGCCTCGATTATCCTGGTAGTTGGTATCGGTGGACTGACGATACCGTTTGGCGCCGGCTTCAAGATGGCAGGGATCGGTCTGGCCGGCGTGCTAGGTGTGTTGCTTAATCTGTTACTGCCAAGACCAGACGAGGCGTGAGGATGCCCGAATTCCAGATGCCGCCACGATCTGCACAGCCGCCTAAGCGGGTGCCGCGATTCAAACGCCAGACCGCGGATGCGCGCAAGCAACAGTTGATCGCAGCGGCGATCGAATGCTTGGCCGAGGGCGGACTTGCGGCGTTTACGATTGATCGGATTTGTCGCAAGGCGGGTATCTCAAGGGGTCTCATCTCGCATTACTTCAAAGGCAAGAACGCACTGCTGATTGCGGCCTACGATGTGATGACGGGCAATCTGGATGCGATGGCGGCGTCTGGCCTGGCATTGGCCCGTTTCGATCCTGCAGCAGCATTGCGTGACACGATTGAAGCGAACTTTGCCGAGGCCTCGTTTAACAAGAATGAACTCAAGGCGTGGCTTGCGGTCTGGGGTGAGGTTGCCACCAATGCAGAACTCAAAGCTGTGCACCGCAAACGCTACGCAGCCTATCATAGCAGCCTTACGGCCGCGATTGCCGGGCTGGCGCAACGGCGCGAACGCAAGGTTGATGCCGAACGGCTTGCGAAGATGTTCATCGCTTTGGTCGACGGGCTGTGGCTGGAATGGTGCCTGGATGTTCGACTGTTGTCGCAAGAGGAAGCCAAGGCGGCATGCTTTGGGCTGCTGGAGCCGTATTTGGGATCGCTGCAGGAGTAGGGGCTTCCAATCGCCATGCCCCGAGCGACTCCTAGGCTTTAACTTAGGATCCGTCATCCAGGAAGGGCAAAAGCTGAACGATCCTGCGGACCCTGTGGTCAAACCCGAGGAAGACAGTCATGGCAAGGGTGATTGCGGATGCCTAGCCTTGCACCACGCGGCCTTCTTTCTTGGCGCGCGCGACATAGTCCTTCAGGGCATCGTCAATTGCAGGATCCAACGGGGGCTGCTCATATTCGCGCAACAACTGCTTCCAAATTGAATTGGCGCGCTGCTCGGCCGTGAGCGCGCCGCGCTCGACCCAGGTGTCGTAATTGTCCCAGTTAGACACCAGGGGCGAGTTGAAGGCGTCTTCGTAGCGTTTCATTGTGTGGTCGGTGCCGAAGAAATGGCCCGCCGGGCCGACCTCTTGGACGGCATCAAGGGCCAGGCTCGCGGTGTCGACCTCGAAGGGCTCCATATAGGCGGCCATCATCTGCAGCATCTCGGCGTCGATGATAAGCTTTTCGAACGACGCGACTAGGCCGCCGCCAAGCCAGCCCGCGGCATGGTTGATCATATGGCATTGACCGGTCATTGCGCCCCACAGGGCCATCATGCTTTCGTAGGCGGCCTGGGCGTCGTTGGTGTTGGCCGAGTTGACATTGCTGGAGCGGAACGGAACGCCGATATGGCGGGCGAGCTGTCCGGAAGCCTGGGCGGCCTGAGCATATTCCGGCGTGCCGAAAGCAGGTGAGCCGGTCTTCATATCGACGTTGGAGGTGAACCCGCCATACATCGCCGGGACGCCTGGGCGGATGATTTGTGTAAGCGCGATGCCAGCCATGGCTTCGGCGTGTTGTTGGGCGAGGGCGCCGGCGAGGGTGACCGGCGACATGGCGCCGGCCAGCGTGAAGGGGGTTATGACCGCCGCCTGGCCATGCTCGGCCATGGTGATAAGGCCCTCGGCCATCGGGATATCGAGTTGCAGCGGTGAGTTGGTGTTGATGATGCCGGCAAAAACCGGCAACTCCATGAGGCCCCCAATGTCGGTGTTCATTGCGATGGCGGCCATGTTCAGGGCATCCATGGCCTGGGCCCGGCCCATGCTCCAAGGTTGCCAGTTTTTGTCGGTCAGTGTGATTTCGGCATAGAAGATGTCGAGATGACGGGTCTCGGCGGGCAGGTCGAGTGGCTCGAAACCGCCACCGCCCTCCTGGTGCAGAATGTTGAGGCTGTGTACGAGGCGGACGAAGTTGCACATTTCATCATAGGTGCCGGACCGTCGGCCACCGTCGACATCCATGCAA
>JAEKFU010000695.1 GCA_016522385.1 Pseudomonadota bacterium | reverse complement strand
ATGATTTGGAACGTGGTCGCCCAATTCTTAGCGGAGGATCTTTGACTAGAGCGTTTCTTTCTCATGTGGAACCATTTGATGGTCCAAATCCGGTCACTCGGCTAGTTACGGAACGCAGCGCGATGTGAGTCATCGGGCAAGTTCCGTAACGACGTCCGATGGCCGGATTTGGGCCACCGAAGGCCGTGTTTGTGCGCCCGCTGGACGTCGTTATGCCCCGCTTGTGGTCAACCAGACCACGGCGCGAAGCATGCCTAGCCAGCAGACGCAGAAACGCGGTCAAATGATTCCACATGAGAAAGAAACGCTCTAGTTTCTCTGAGGCTGTGCCTCGTTGACCGGATTTGTGTCTCATCTTCACTCTCACAGGTTACGATGAGCCAAAATCCTCCTCTATGCACCCCTAACAATCTGTTCCACAGGCGCTGACATCATACGCGAGACAACTTGTGGGGTTTGCCACAGTCGGATCGTTGACCGTTGGCTATTTTCTTCATGACGTCTGGAGAGGGCGTCACGAAAGGAACCGATAATGACGATTGCCGATTATGCCGTGCTTCACGATTCGCCGTTTGAACTGGACAGCGGACATGTGAAACGCATGACCTTCGATCTTCCAGGTGACTTCGTGAAGGGTACTCTGAAAGCAACGCCGCTATTGATGTACCGGGTCTCGCCGAAAAACGCCGTGACCTATGTCGTGGCGGTCAACGATCCGCCGGGCGCTGACAACATTCCCGCTGACAGGATTCATGAGCTGGATGCGCAGAATAATTCAGGCTCTCTGCGCACCATGCATGAAGCGATCAGCGGCGATGTGTTCTTGCCCGGCGGCAATATTGTCGATTTCAGGGTGACGTCCGGCAAAGCCAGATTTCACGACGTGGTGTTATTCTTCCAGCGCAACACCGGTGAAGGCGGTTGATCACAGGCGAGGGGCTGTGGGCTATTGTGGTTGCGGTATGGGCGCAGCCGGTCTTGAGCGCACTAAGCTGATGCGCGTACAACCTCCGGTTCCTGCAGGTCCATGCGCGTGTCCTGTGCGTCGCCGTTTGGTTCAGCAGCCTTCAGTTTCTCGCTGAGGGCGATTTCGACCTTGGCGAGTTCTTCTTTCAGCTCCTGGTTGCGATTCCGCAGCTCTTCGACCTCAGACCTGATTTTTTCGTTCTCTTCAACCTTGATTTGATCCAGTTCACTTCGCAGCGTCTCGTTTTCGGTTTTGAGCTTGTCGTATTCTGCACCCAGATAAGTTTGAACCTTCTTGTCAACCTCGGCGCACTGTGCCTCAAGTTCGGCCTTTAGGGCCAGGCATCTCTCCTCGACGAGATTTGACGGGTCACCGGAATTTAGTGTTTGGACAGCGGCCGCGATTGAAACCATTACAACGAAGACCACCAGTGTTATCGGGGCGCTCTCTGTCATTGTCATTGTCATTTCAGTCGGGCCGATGCCGTTAGCACCGGCCAGCAGAACCACCAGCGCGATCAATCCGAAGGCCCAGCATAGCTTCGGCAGCAAGCCCATGATCATGGGCACTATACCGCTACTAGCCTTTGCTTTGTCTGACATTTCTTCGCCCCTTCCTCAATCAGTGCGTGCATGCATACCAATTCCTAACCTGAGATAGTGAACGAAGCATTATGATTTGACCGGGATTTGCAGCGCTAGCCGGTCAGAATGAGCCAGAAGTTTGTGTGGCGGCATCGGCAATAAACGAAATCTTGTTACTGTTGAATAATTCAATATAAAATGCAGATAATTTCAAATATGTTATGTATTTTAAGATCTATTTTCATTTGATATTAGAGCGACGGTTTTATCATGCTGTTCGATCACGAGGAAATATTATCGGTGAAACATCCACGCGGCTCGATGAGGTCGATAATCTATTTAAGGAGAATGGGAATGAGCAAGCTCATGCGATTCATGAAAGACGAGTCTGGTGCGACGGCCATTGAATATGGTCTGATCGCCGCCGCGACTGGTCTGGTTCTGGTTGCTGTCATGCCGGCGGTCGAAAGCGCGCTGGATGCAACGTTCACTTCGATTTCGGGTGCGATGTAAGCAAGTGAATTTCCCGGATCGATTTTGCTCCGGGCACTCATTTGGCCGCCGTTGGTGATCCCATTACCGGCGGCCCCTCTATTTGATCCCTGCGGCTTGTAGAACTGCCGGCTGTCGTCTCATCGCCGTGCGGTTTGGTTGACAAATGCGCCTGCTTGGCCGAGACCTCTTGCCGGATTCTGAATTGCCAAAAGTCGCACATCAACCTTCGGTCCAAGTACACTCCCCCATGAGCACGCCCAGATCGCCCTATCCACACCTGTTTTCGCCGATCAGGGTCGGCGCCCATACGCTTGCCAACCGCGTGTTGATGGGGTCCATGCATACCAATCTTGAGGAAATGGGCGAACCGGGACTGGCACGGCTTGCAGCATATTACGCCGAACGCGCCAGAAGCGAGTGCGCCCTCATGGTGACCGGTGGCTTTTCTCCCAACGAGGAGGGCAGGCTCGGGGGCACAGCCGGCTTCCTGGTAGAGGCCGATGCGCAACGCCATCGGGTGGTGCCCGATGCGGTTCACGCCGAGGGCAGTCGCATCTTGTTGCAGCTGCTCCATTCGGGGCGCTATGGCTACCATACCAACATCGTCGCCCCCTCGCCGCTGCGGGCGCCAATCAACAAGAACTCCCCGCGTGAGATGACCGAAGAGGATATCGAGCGCACCATTGCCGACTATGCGCGAGCCGCCAGCATCGCCCGTGATGCAGGATATGACGGTGTCGAGATCATGGGCTCGGAAGGCTATCTGATCAACGAGTTCACTGCGCCTAGGACCAATCGGCGTGAAGATCGTTGGGGTGGTTCGTTGGAAAACCGCCTGCGCTTTCCGCTTGCTGTGATCCGCGCAGTGCGAGCGGCAACAGCTGACAACTTCATCATCATGTACCGCCTGTCGGTGCTCGACCTGGTCGAGGGCGGCAGCCCGCTCAAAGAAGTCGTGGCGCTGGCCAGGGACGCAGAAGCGGCCGGCGCCGATATACTCAATTCGGGTATCGGCTGGCACGAGGTTCCGGTACCGACAATCGCGCAGGCCGTGCCGCGTGCCGGCTGGATCTGGGCGACCGCCCGACTGATGGGCGAAGTGGGTGTTCCCCTGATCGGGACCAATCGGATTAATGCACCGGACGTGGCTGAAGACATTATAGCAGACGGTGAAGCCGACATGGTGTCGATGGCCCGTCCGTTCCTGGCCGACGCTGAATTCATGGCCAAGGCACGGTCCGGCCGGGCCGATGAGATCAATACCTGCATCGCATGCAACCAGGCTTGCCTGGACCATTATTTCAAGGATTTGCCGGCAACCTGTCTGGTCAATCCGAGAGCCGGGCGTGAAACCGAGCTTAAGTGGAGTGCGGCCGCAAGATCCAAACGGCTTGCTGTTGTCGGTGCCGGTGTTGCCGGTCTTGCCTGCGCGACAATTGCGGCCGAGCGCGGCCATGACGTGACGTTGTTCGAGGCGAATTCGTTGATCGGAGGGCAATTCCTGCTCGCCAGGCAAATTCCCGGCAAGCAGGAGTTCGCGGAGACATTGCGCTACTACCGCAGGCGGATCGAGATCCTGGGTGTTGAGTTGAAACTGAATGTAGAGCCAAGGGCCAATCAACTGACGGATTTTGATGAAGTCGTCGTTGCAACCGGCGTCGAACCGCGCGTGCCAGACATCAAAGGTGTCAAACATCCGATGGTCATGACCTATGCCGAGCTGTTGTCGGGTACCCGGGAGCCGGGTCGGCGCGTCGCCGTGGTCGGTGCCGGCGGGATCGGTGTCGATGTTGCCGTATACCTCGTCGAGCGCGGTCATTCGAGCCATCTCGATACAGCATCTTTCCGGGCTGCCTGGGGAGTCGATGGCAGGGCGGCCCCACCGGCTCCTTCACATGAGGTCACTCTGCTGCAGCGGTCGCGGGGCCGGATGGGCTCAGGTCCGGGCAAAACGACCGGTTGGGTCCATCGTTTGGTGCTGCTGCGCTCCAAGGTCGATATGATTGCCGGTGTGACCTACCGGGAAATCGATAGTGACGGATTGCATATTGAGGCGGACGGCGAGGATCGCGTCATTGCCTGTGACAGCGTGGTCCTGTGTGCCGGGCAGCTATCGGTCGATGGTTTGACCGATGTTTTATCGGCCGCCAATCTGCCGGTTCATGTTATTGGTGGTGCCAAGCTGGCCGGCGAACTCGATGCGCAACGTGCCATCGAGGAAGGCACACGTCTTGCTGCGATGCTCTGATCTGCCGAAGCAGGATATCGCGAGCCTTGTGCGGTGCGATTGGGTGCGAGTGGCAAGACTGAGCCACTTCAGCAAAGAGTCGCAGCTGCCCTGACCGGTTAGCGTCCCAAGGGTAGACCATTGGACAAGGGCGCCAACCAGGGGTAAGGGAAATGCTTGCAGTTCTTGGGAGGGTGCATGCAGCGGTTCATTGGCAAGGTGGCGGCTGTCACCGGCGGCGGTGGCGGGATTGGATCAGCGGTTTGCCGGCGGCTGGCTGAAGAAGGCGCCAAGGTCGCCGTGCTGGATCTCAATAAGGAGATG
>JAEKFU010000694.1 GCA_016522385.1 Pseudomonadota bacterium | reverse complement strand
CCCTGGAGCATGTCGTCGGTCAGCAGTCGAATATCGAAACCATCTCGATCGGACCGGAAGACGACATGGAAGCGCGGCGGGCGGACATTCTGGAGGCGATTTCGCGCGCCGATGACACTGACGGCGTGATTATCCTCACCGATATGTTTGGCGGTACACCGTCCAATCTGGCAATTTCGCTGATGGAGACCGGGCGTATCGAGATTATCGCCGGCATCAACTTACCAATGTTGATAAAGTTGGCCAGCGCCAGGACGGATTCGACACTGGCTGAAGCGGTTGAGCAAGCTCAGGATGCAGGACGCAAGTACATTCACGTCGCTAGCCAGCTCCTGGGCGACTAGGGTCCTTGGACAAGCAGGGCTGCGGCGCTGATTTGACAGGACTGGTTCAGCTGAGGCGTCTGTTCCAGAGTTGGCGATCGATTTGACGGAGATGAATTTTGAGCAACCTTGACAGAAAGGTCGAGGCCAAATGGTTCTGCCGCTTCAGGAGATCTTTCTGGCACAGGGGTCAAAAATCTTGCCGCCCTCGGGACTTCGCCCATCTTGTTCGCGATAAGGTGGTTTCGTCCTGCCTAAGGCACACGGCTTGTGCGACGCTCAAGACCTTGATCGCTAGCAAATTGGGCAGCGCCGACACTGCAGCCCTTATTTTCCACAGGTATTAGTTCCTATGCAACAGCCCACCGACGGCGAAACCGCAAAGAAGTTATGTTGCGAGTTGACCATCGCAAACAGTCGTGGGCTGCATGCCCGCGCGTCGGCCAAATTTGTCAAATGCGCCGAGCAGTTTGCGGCCGACATACGCGTCAGCCGAGACGGGCACACTGTGCCGGGCACCTCGATCATGGGCTTGATGATGCTTGGCGCTCACCGTGGATCACAGATCGAAGTCGAAGCCACCGGCGAACAGGCTGGTGAAGCCATTGCCGCCTTGCGAGCATTGGTCGAAGGGGGTTTCGGCGAGGATCTAAAGGACGCAAACTAGATTATATAAAGAATACTTTATATCATCATTGCGTCTTCCGCCACAGCCTGCTATAGCACCGCCGTCAAATGACAATTTGAGACCAGATTCAACCCTAGAGGATCACCATGAGCACATCATCCGATTTCGTTGTTGCCGATATTTCGCTGGCCGACTGGGGCCGCAAGGAAATCGAGATGGCAGAGGTCGAAATGCCGGGGTTGATGGCAACCCGCGAGGAATATGGTGCAAGCCAGCCCCTAAAGGGTGCCCGTGTGGCAGGCAGCCTGCACATGACGATCCAGACCGCTGTGCTGATTAAAACGCTGATCGCGCTGGGGGCCGAGGTGCGCTGGGCATCGTGCAATATCTTTTCAACACAGGATCATGCAGCCGCGGCGATCGCGGCAATGAACGTCCCGGTCTTTGCCAAGAAAGGCGAAACACTGAAGGAATATTGGGACTATTGCGACCGAATTCTCGATTGGGGCAACGGCGAGACGGCCAATATGATCCTCGATGATGGCGGCGATGCAACGATGTTGGTTCTGCTTGGCGCCCAGGCCGAGGAAGACTCATCGGTGATTGCCAACCCTAAGAATGAGGAAGAAGAGCACTTGTTTGCTACGATCAAGCACCGGCTCGAACAATCGCCGGGCTGGTATTCAAAAGTCCGCAGCTCCATCAAGGGGGTATCTGAAGAGACGACGACGGGTGTGCACCGGCTCTATGCGCTGGAAAAAAAGGGGGAGCTGCCTTTCCCGGCGATCAATGTCAATGACAGCGTGACCAAGTCGAAATTCGACAACAAATATGGCTGCCGAGAATCGCTGGTCGACGCCATTCGTCGCGGTACCGATATCATGATGGCCGGCAAAGTGGCTCTGGTGTGCGGTTACGGCGATGTGGGCAAAGGTTCGGCACAGTCGCTGGCCGGGGCCGGGGCACGGGTCCTTGTCACCGAGGTCGATCCTATTTGCGCCCTACAGGCGGTGATGGATGGTTTCGAAGTGGTGACGCTGAAAGACGCCGCGCCACGGGCAGATATCGTCGTCACCGCCACCGGCAACAAGGACATCGTCACTGCGGACGACATGCGGGCGTTAAAAGACATGGCGATCGTCTGCAACATTGGTCATTTCGACAATGAAATCGATATTGCCAGTCTAAAGAATTACAAGTGGCACAACGTAAAACCACAAGTCGATCTCGTCGAATTTCCCGATGGCAAGCGTATGGTGCTCCTGTCAGAAGGCCGGCTCGTCAATCTTGGCAACGCCACCGGGCATCCCAGCTTCGTGATGTCGGCGTCCTTTGCCAATCAAACGCTGGCCCAGATCGAATTGTGGTCGAAAGCCGAGAATTACGACAACAAGGTATATGTGCTGCCCAAGCACCTCGATGAAAAGGTCGCCTTCCTGCATCTTGGCAAACTCGGTGCGACGCTAACCAAACTGAGCCAAGAGCAGGCCGACTATATCGGTGTCGATGTGGATGGTCCGTTCAAGCCGGACCATTATCGGTACTAGGGTCTGTTGTTATCTGGGTTGTATTGAAGCAATCCGACGTCCTATTGCGCAGCGCGCTCGACAGGCCCAAAAATCTCGTGCTGTGGATTGCCGGACAAGCCCGGGAATGACGAGAAAAGCAACGCGGCGGGCCAAACATCTCTTTGCATAACTACGCATGTTGGTGTGGGCACGATTCACGTTTGGCTGTATATCTTCAACAGTACGCGCAACGAGTCGATTCGTGGGTTCGGTGGTGACCTGCAAAGCGGGTGCGTTCCAGCGAAATGTGAGTCTCGGGGACATTGGGCAGGAGTCTAGCCGATCGAGTTGATGGGCGGTGCGGCCACGCAATGGGGATACGCAGCAAGATTATGTTCACCGGTGTGACGACATCAGGCGCAAGAATATGCCGGAACATAGCGAATTACTGCACGCTGATAGGTCTCATATTCTGCAGTGCCTCACCGGCACTCGCCCAGCCCCGGCAGGCAGGGTCATTGTCCATTGTCGGCCAACCCGCGCTTGTCATGTCGGTGATCTTTTTGGCCGTTCTCGTATTCTTCTGGGCCATAATCGTAGTCCGCAAGTTTTCCCGCGATCAGCGCAAGGACCGTGCCCGAATCGCCGCACTGGAGACCGAACTGAACGAAGCCGAGGCGGCTCTAACCGCGGAGCCCAATATACTGATCATCTGGCGTGGCCGCGATATCAAGCCTGAGCGCATTCTCGGCGATATGCGAGGAACCGCCAAAGTACCGCAAAGCCATACCGAGCTGCTCAATTTCGGTAACTGGTTGGTGCGCGAGTCGTCGCAGGCCCTCGCCCAATCGCTGAGCGCGATGAAGGAGATGGGCAAAGCTTTCAACATTGGAGTTAAAACACGCCTGGGCGAGTTGCTCGAGGCCGACGGGCGGGCGGCCGGCGGACTTGCGACCTTGCGCCTGCGACCGCTGGCCGGTGAGCGGCTCCAGACCATGGAACTGACTCACGACACCCGAAAACTGGGAATGCAGGTCGAACGACTCAGCGCAGTATTGGACTCGGCGCCATTTGCTGTTTGGCTAAGCAATGATGACGGCGAAATTCAATGGGTGAACCAACGCTACCTTCAGGCGGTCGAGGCCGACACAATCGAAGACATTCGTGACCGCAACATCCAACTCATTGAGAATGCCAAGGTGGAGTTTGTGAAGGATCCAGACGGCCCCAGAGACAATACACGCCGTGGCAACGCGCATGCTGTAATCTCGGGTCAGAACCGGGCGCTGGAAATCTACAACACACCGTTGCGGCAAGGTTCGGCCGGCTTCGCGATCGACATGACGCTGCTGGAAGATACGCAAAAGGAACTTAAGCGACACATTCGTGCACACGCCAGCACCTTGGACAAATTGGCCACAGCAATTGCGATCTACGGGCCGGACAAGCGGCTCCGGTTCTATAACTCCGCCTATTGCGACCTGTGGAATCTTGATTCCGAATGGCTCGACACCAACCCGTCCGATGGTGAGGTGCTGGACAAGCTACGCTCGGACCGCCGCCTGCCAGAACAGGCCAACTATCGTGACTGGAAAGAAGAACAGCTTGCCGCCTACACGAATATCGATGCGCGAGAAAGTTGGTGGCATTTGCCGGACGGCCAGGCCCTCAGAGTGGTGGCTGAGCAACATCCGTTCGGTGGCGTTACTTATCTTTATGAGAACGTCACCGAAAAGTTCAAACTGGAGACCCGCTACAACGAGCTGATTGGGGTGCAGCGCGAGACGCTCGACAATCTGCACGAGGGTGTGGCGCTGTTTGGGACCAATGGCTGTCTCCGACTGTACAACCCGTCCTATGCTCGTTTCTGGAAGCTTGATCCGAAGTTCCTCAATACCCATCCGCATATCGATCTGGTGATCGTTCGCTGTTCCGACCTCTATGACGATGACACCATGTGGGATGAGCTGAAATACGGGGTCACCGAGCTTAGTGAGAAAAGGCAGCCCGTACAGGGCCGCCTGACGCGGCCAGACGGGATGGTATTCGACTTTGCAAGCGTGCCATTACCGGACGGGAACACTCTGCTGACCTATGTCGACGTCACTGCCAGTTCAGGTATTGAACGGGCGTTGCGTGAGCGCAACGAAGCGCTTGAGGCCGCCGACCGATTGAAGACCAACTTCCTGTCAAACGTATCCTACGAGCTGCGCACGCCGCTGACCAATATCATCGGATTCGCCGAAGGCCTGTCGCTGGGAATTGCCGGCGAATTGCAGTCCAAGCAGCATGAATACCTGCATCACATTCAAAGTTCTTCCGCCGATCTTCTCGCGATCATAGACGCCATTCTTGATCTAACCACCATCGATGCCGGCGCCATGGAGCTTCGCCTGACGCGGATCGAAGTGCCGTCGCTGTTAAAGGACATTGCCC
>JAEKFU010000685.1 GCA_016522385.1 Pseudomonadota bacterium | reverse complement strand
GGCCCATTGAAAATAACGGTGGCGGCGATTGAAGCAAAAACCGGTGAACTGGCTGCACCAACACAGGAGATGACGGTCAAGATCGATTCGCCGACTGTCATTGTTGAACCGGCCGCTAAGCCCGTTGCCAACTCGCAGAACTTCTCCGGCAGCGTCAAGGTGGCGAAATCAGCTGGCGCCAGCGAAGCAGCTGTGGCCATGCGCGCGCGGGGCGATGAGACCCTGGCGCTCGGCGACGTAATCGGTGCCCGTGGATTCTATCAGAAGGCGCTGCAGATGGGCGATAACGTGTCGGCCGGCCGGATCGGGCGCACCTATGATCCGATCATCTACAAGGTGGTTGGCGTACAGGGACTGACGCCGGATCCGAAGATGGCTGAGCGATGGTATCGGCATGCAATTGTTGCCGGTGATATCGATGCCCGTACGGATCTGGACCGGCTGACCAAGAGCGTCTTCCAGTAGTTGTGCCGCGGTGCGAGGCGTTTTGACCGCCTTAGAATCGCTTTCACATGTGAATTTGTCGGTTATGCGACTCGACATTTACGACCTGGGCGGGCACTTCTAGTTCGCGCGCATCGTGTCAATGGTTCACGTAGCGGCCTGATTCGCGCATCTGAAGACAGTCAATCCGGGATTGCCATTCATGTCGATCAGAGTTGCTGATCTCATTGTGCGCGGGCTGGAGTCGCATGGCGTTGAGCGTATCTATTGCGTTCCAGGCGAAAGCTACCTGGCCCTGCTCGATGCGTTGCATGATTCAAACTTGGTTGAGACTATCGTGTGCCGGCATGAGTCCGGCGCCGGATTTATGGCGGGCGCCGAATCCAAACTAACCGGCCGGCCGGCGGTATTTGCCGTGACCCGCGGTCCAGGAGCGACCAATGGGTCAATTGCTGTTCATGTGGCCGATCAGGACGGCGCGCCGGTGATTATGTTGGTCGGGCAGGTCTCACGCGAGGAACGCGGCCGGAAGGCGTTTCAGGAAGTCGACTATGCACAGTTCTTTTCAAGCATGAGCAAAGCGGTGTTTGAGGTCCATGACCCCGACAAGATGGCCGAAACGCTGGCACGCAGCTTCAGCATCGCAGCATCAGGCGTGCCGGGCCCGGTAGTGATTTCTCTGCCGGAAGACGTGCTGAGTGAAATGACAAACCGAGCGATGCCGACACCCTATCCCGTGCACCGACCCACTGCGTCTTCAGCTGATGCTACCGCCGTTACAGAAATGCTCGCCAATGCGGAACGCCCGTTGATCATGGCGGGTGGCATGTTGCGTGGCGCCCGCGGGGCTGCTGCCCTTGCCAACTTTGCGGAGCACCACGAAGTACCGGTAGCTGTTACCTGGAAGAACCAGGACGTGTTCGACAATACGTCGAGACTCTATGCTGGCCATCTGGGGTTCGGGACGCCAGCCGAACACAAGAGGATGTTGATGGGTGCTGATCTCGTTCTGGGGATCGGTACACGGCTGGGCGACATCGCCAGCCAGAACTATAGTTTTCCAAAGTTGCCTGAACCGGCGCAACCGTTGATTCACGTCTATCCCGATGCAGCGCCGATCGGTGCTACGTTCCGAACCGACTTGGGAATAATCGCGGATCCTGCCGATTTGCTGGAACAACTTGCAGCCCTGCCCTCGACTGCAAACAATGCGCGACGCGAGTGGGCGAGACAGTTGCAGAGGTTCGTCGAGGAGTTCATCGCGTTCCAATCAGCGGAACCAGATGATGGTGTCGACTTCGGGTGTGTGGTCGAGGCACTCGCCAGACACGCCGCAGAAGATGCGATCATCGTAACCGACGCTGGCAACATGTCATCCTGGGTACACCGCCATTGGCGCATGACGCCCAAAAACGTGCTTATTGGCGGCATCGCAGGCGCCATGGGACTGGGCGTGCCAGGGGCGGTGGCCGCCAGCCTGCAGGCCCCCGACAGGATGGCGATTGTCGTCGTTGGTGACGGCGGCACACTGATGACCGGGCAGGAACTCGCCACGGCCGTCCAATATGGCGGCAAGCCAAAAATCGTAATCTCAAATAACGGCAGCTATGGCACAATCCGGACGCACCAGGAAAAATTATTCCCAAAACGGGTCTCCGGCACCGAATTGACCAACCCGGATTTCACCGCCTGGGGCAAGGCCTTTGGCGTTCACACAGTTACCGTCAAACGGTGCGATGACGTGGATGCCAAGGTCCGCGGCGCGCTGCAGCATGATGGTGCTTGCGTGATCGATGTTCACTCCAGCAAGGAGGCATTGTCCGCCTTTACAACGATCAGCAAATTGCGGGGCGAGGTGGTTAGCTGACGGGAACTACGAGGTCGGCTTGCCGAACAGGGCGCGGTAAAGCTTCTTGTCGCGGCCGTAGATATCAGGGCGGAACTCTATGGAGCCACCTTCTCCGCGAAATGCGCTGGCATAGACAATGTGAACCGGGATGTGGGCGGGAAGACTTACCCGCGTCGTTTTCTTGCTGGCAAGCACGTCAGCAATCCGCTGCGGCGACCATTTGGGCACGTCGGCCAGGATCTTTTCGGCCAGTTCGACCGGCTGAAAGACCCGCACGCAACCGTGGCTGAAGGCACGTGTGTTGCGCGAAAACAGGCTGCGGGAAGGAGTGTCGTGCAGATAGACGGCATGCTTGTTGGGGAACATGAACTTCACGCGGCCAAGGGCGTTCTTTTCACCCGGTCCCTGGCGGATTGTGTAAGGAAAGTGGGCCGTGCTGTATTGCTGGAAATTGACCGAAGTAAACGAGATCGACTGGCCGCTGGCCAGCAACTGGTAATCGGAGCCCAATGCATTCGGGTTCTGTTTGAGCTTGGGCAGGATCTCCTTCGTGGCGATGCTATAAGGCACGGTCCAGGTCGGGTTTAGTTCAAGATATTCCATCTTATCGGAAAATACCGGGGTCTGGTGGTAAGTCTTGCCGACCACCACGGGGATGCGTTCGATAACCGAGCCGGAATCGACGCGCTGCAGTTCGAAGGCGGCGATGTTGACCATTATATGCCGATCGCCCATGTCTTCCGGCATCCACCGCCAGCGCTCCATATTTACGATGACCTGGCGCAGTCGTTCTTCCACGGAGATGTTCATCTGCGTCAGCGTGAGCTTGCCGATTATGCCCTCGTCGTTCAATCCGTGCCGCCGCTGAAACTGCTGCACCGCCAATTCCAATGCGGGATCATAAAGTTCTGAGTCATCGACTTTGACAGGCGTCAGATCTCCTGCTTTGGCCAGCCAGCTGCGGATTGCCGGAATGCGCGGATCACTCATGCCTGGTTTTACCGCCGGGCCGGCCGATATCTTGCCCCAGCCACCC
>JAEKFU010000161.1 GCA_016522385.1 Pseudomonadota bacterium | reverse complement strand
CAATATTCCTGTGCTGGTCACAGCAGCCTTTGTCGGCGCCTTAATCGGATCCGAGTTGGGCGTGAGGCGAGTAGCACCAGCCGGATTGCGCAGGCTGCTGGGTTTCGTCCTGGCCATTGCCGCGACTAAGATGATTGTTACAGCCTAAAAACGGGTAAACCGTTGGTGACACGTCGCATGCGTGATCTGGGTCAACAAACACCGCAGCCCTTGAATGAGACAATGAAGCCTAACGACAGATACACGAAAGGAGAGAGATATGGCGATTAAGGATCTGCTGGTGTACGCAGATGATAGCGCTGCTGTTAGCGAGCGCTTAGACGTCGCGGCAAAACTGGCGCAATCTCACGACGCCCATCTGACCGGGTTGTATGTGATCCCGCCGCCCTATTTTCCCGTTTACGCGGAAATCCAAGTCCCGATGGAAGTGTTGCAGGAGCAGACAGAAATCGCGCAAGCCAACGCCAAGAAGGCAGAGAACATATTTACAACCATAGCTGAGAAGCATGACATCGAGACCGAGTGGCGATGCGATGAAGGGGATCTTCTGTCCACTCTCAACATGCACGCGCGGTATGTTGATCTAGTCGTCTTGGGCCAAGACAATCCAGACGAAGCCCACTATGTACCGGCTGGGATTCCCGACAAGGTCATCCTCGGATGCGGAAGGCCGGTTCTTTTCATTCCATACATCGACCCGCCAGCCGCAGTCGGCCAGCACGTGCTGATCGCCTGGAACGGCAAGCGTGAAGCCGCTCGTGCGGTAAACGATGCCATACCCTTGCTGACCAAAGCCAAGGAAGTGAAGGTACTCGCCGTCAATCCGAAATCGGGTCCAGACGCCCATGGCGAGATTCCGAGTGCAGATATCTGCCTCCACCTGGCACGCCATGGAGTCAATGTTGAGGCGATGCAAATCACCGCCAAGGAAATAGATGTCGGCAACATCTTGCTGTCTTCGGCCGCCGATACAGGCGCGGACTTAATTGTGATGGGTGGTTACGGTCATACACGGCTATGGGAAGTGGTCCTGAGTGGTGCCACGAGACATTTGCTAAAGCACATGACAGTTCCGGTATTAATGTCGCACTAGAGCCAACAGGCTGCGTATCGACGCCATAGCCCTAGAAAGAAGGAGCACTCTACCGTCGTATGCTGCGTGAGCGGCTGCACCAGGACTTACAGTCGGAAGGTAGATCTTCTACACTGGCATCTCTACTAAGCGATGGAATTACTACCGTAATTGACTTAGGTTGACATGATGAAAGAGTTTAGTATCTTCTGCGACGATCACACGCTCAGAGGGCGACTGAATGACCTATTGGTCCAACACAGGATCGACCAGGCGACAGTATCAGAAGACATATATCATCTCCGGGGCACATCGGATAATCCAATGACCCTAATACCGCTTAAGCTCGTCCGCTTCTTGGTTCCGGATGAATCCGCCGAGCAACTATTCAACACGTTCAAAACCGCTAGCAGGCAGGGTCCAAAGCGGCATCAGTTCGCCATCACCGTTCAGCCGCTAGAGAGATATTGTCTGCCCGAGTTTTAGGGTCCGTGGTTGAGGTCACAGCAATGAGCGGTCGATCGGCAGTGTACATAGACAGGGTATAATTGAGAAACCCAACACTCGTCCCATACTGGAGTCCGTATGAATTTGAAAGACCGTGCACTCGGAGCAGCCAAAGAAGTCGACAACGTCCTGTCACCGTCATTGACGGAAGAAGAAATTCGACAGATTGCCGAAATTGTCGAAAGCGCAATGACTGACGCCATTCATGAGACTTCACAAAAGAGCAGTCAGGTGGTTCGCAGCTGCTGTAGTGCAGATCTGGATATGGCGCATAAGATTTCGACGGAGCTTGAGTTGGCGAAGAAGGCATTACTCGCCAATCTGATGAGCCTGCGCTAGGGAATCCGACTGTATTACTACGGCGCTACGTGGCATGAGCGTGGCGCGTTGCCGCTTAGAGACACAGAGCTTGGGCTCATCGCCAGCGCCGTAATCATAGATGTAAAAGCAAGCCGAAAGTCGCATACGGGGGTATTGCTCCGTACGTGTCCCGACAATCCTTGATGTTGATGCGACATGCCGATACTCCCTACTACCACAGCCGCTCGGGCAGACGCTTACGAATCTCCTCCTTGCTCAGACTCGTTAGATCTTTATCCATCCAGAAATCTACGCACGCAGTAGTATCCCGAGTGAGCTTTGATCGAATCAGCCCAAGGAAGTTGGGCGCCGCCACGACGAAGAGACTGCGATACTTGTGATTCTCGCGTGCCGCCTCTACATAGTCAGCGACCCGAGTCGCAAATCCAATTTGCTTCTGTTGTTTGGTGCCGACTTTGGCCTCCATGGCATGGCGCCCTGGACCTGCCCTGTCGAAAGTCCGGCCTGGCAGATCGGAGGTGAGGGTTTGTTCATGCACCCTACCCTCGGGATGTATTAACGTTTCGATCTCTTCAATTGATCCCGTTGATGACTTCGCAGAAAACACTCGCGCTCTACTACCATTGGCAACTATGATCCAGGTCGTCATGACACGTCTCCAAAACCTCATTAATGGATGCTTCAGACTACAGACAAGGACTATCGTCGGATTGTTCGGTTTTCGTCACTCAAGAGTTAGACATGAATCATCAAACCGATCCTTGACACAGATCAACGACCGATGTAAACGTTTCCTAGTAACCTGTAAAGCCATTGTGAACTACCGCTGAACGATTGGAGGCGACAGATATGCCTGCAAGAAAGCTGAAAACATTTCTTGACGAACATAAGGTTCACTACGAAAGCCTAACGCACCCAACGGCATACACTGCCCAACGCACGGCAGAGTCTGCCCACATCCGAGGGAAAGAATTGGCGAAAACGGTGATGGTCAAGATAGATGGGAAAATGGCGATGGCGGTGCTGCCGACCACCCAGCGCGTCGACATAAGCCTTCTCCAGGAAGCAACTGGAGCGAAACACATTGAACTCGCCACAGAACCAGAATTCAAGGATATGTTCCCGGAGTGCGAAGTTGGCGCCATGCCGCCATTCGGCAATCTTTATGAAATGGAAGTCTTTTCCTCGCCACAACTTGCCGAAGATGAGGAGATTGCGTTCAATGCAGGCTCACACACTGAACTGATTCGACTGTCCTACGCGGACTATGTGGACCTCGTGTCCCCCGCAATTGTCAAGCTCTCAACTGCAGACTAGTGGGTAGCGTCGAAGCTTTGGCCCGTCGACCCTAAATGGATGAGTCTACCGGCTTGCGGACATAGCCTAGATCAACCTACCGCGAGAGCCCCTCTGGAATACCCCAACATTCGCGCCAGTCGTGTTGCGTCTATGCTCGCACTGGTATCGATCTGAGTGACGTAGGGGAGTTCATCTTGAGTAAGCGGCTCTTCGGTTCGGCATTGATGCTCCAGCACGTCTACATTAGCTTCCGAAGCATCATCACCCTCATCCAGGCGTTTGCCGATGCGTTCTCTAAGGACAGTGGGTGGCGCCCGAAGATCGAGAATCTTGAATGAAACCCCCAGCCGCTTCGCCAGATCGCGAAACAAAGTACGATGACTGCGGGCCAAGAAGGTAGCATCGACAATAACGGGATATCCAGATTGTATAATCCTTTCTGCAAGCTTTACTAACCTGTGGTATGACCTTTCCGTCCCCTCCTCGCCATAGATTCCTTCCTCCACACCCGTCCTTTCTTGCGCAATTGGTGCCAGCCCG
>JAEKFU010000643.1 GCA_016522385.1 Pseudomonadota bacterium | reverse complement strand
ACATGATCTTGTCAGCATCACCAGCATCCGGTTTGTAGGAGACCTCGCCAACCCGATCAAACATGAACGACACCGAGCCGGTCTCGCCTAGATTGCCGCCATGCTTCGTAAAAGTTGACCGCACCGTTGATGCTGTCCGGTTGCGGTTGTCGGTCAGCGCCTCAACGATGACGGCAACGCCACCCGGTCCATAGCCTTCATAACGGATCTCTTCGTAATGTTCTGCATCGCCGGCCTGAGATTTGTTGATGGCGCGCTGGATATTCTCTTTCGGCATCGATTGCGACTTCGCATTCTGCACAGCCAGTCGCAGGCGTGGATTTGCATCGACATCCGGGCCACCGACCTTGGCCGCAACTGTGATCTCCTTGGACAGTTTTGAAAACAGCTTGGAACGCGCCGCATCCTGTCGACCCTTGCGGTGCATGATGTTCTTAAACTGGGAATGACCTGCCATCACGCAATAACCTTTGACTGTAACTATCGGCGTTTGCTTCAGCACGCTCAATGCCGCTTACAACACCGACACAATACCACAATGCCGGTACTTATCGCGACACGCTGGTTTATGTCCAGACCGCCCAGGCAATCCGCATTAACCGCCTGATTTAACGTGCCGTTAAGTGTTGCTGGGGGAAACTTCCGCTTAGGCTTCACGTGATGACAGGAGGTCGATATGTCCGATCGCAAAGACGAGCTGAATCAGGTTTTGCAAGCCGCTGAGGGCCTAGGGGCAAGCGCCAGCGCATCAGCGCTGCGGCATGTTTATCAGCTCGCCTGCGACCCCAACACGGAATCCGCCCTTGATCAGATCGCCAGCCTGTCGGCAATGTCCGAGCGGATAAGGACCTGCATGAGCGTTGCCACCAAGGCTCAAGCCGAAGGTGACAGCGAACTCGCAGAGCTTGGATGGCTCCAAGCGCTGTCGCTGATGAACCATATGGCCGAGGAAGTTGCGGCTCATCACACACACGCAGGCGATTCGGAACAGACCTTCAGAAAACGGGAAACCAGCCGCGCGCACTGACCGCAACGACTAATGCTCAAAAATTCGGCCAGGCGGATTCCAACCGGCCGCCGGCGCGGATGCATGCAATCCGCACAGCCAGTCCCGTATTGTCATCGATCTCAGCCAAGACACCACTCACCGTCGCTTCGCCAGTTGCCGGCGCGAACCGCGCTTGTGGTATCTTGCGCAAGAAACGGTTCATCGGCTCTTCCTTGTCCATGCCGATCACAGAATCATAATCACCACACATCCCCACATCAGTGATGTAGGCGGTGCCACCCGGCAACACCTGGTGATCACTCGTCGGTACGTGAGTGTGCGTGCCGACCACCAGGCTTGAGCGGCCATCGGCAAAATGCCCCATCGCCATCTTCTCAGACGTCGCTTCGGCGTGGATATCGACAATCGCCGCATCACAGGCGTCCTTGAGTGGGCAAGCAGCGAGTTCACGCTCCACCGAAGCAAACGGATCATCGAGCGGATCCATCATTACTCTTCCCATCACATTGACCACCAGAATCTGTTTGCCGTTCGCTGAAGTAAAAAGACCGCTGCCACGGCCGGGCGTACCGACAGGATAGTTTGCCGGGCGCAACAATGCTGGCTCACGCTCAATGAACACCAGTGCCTCACGTTGATCCCAGGCATGATTGCCCAATGTCACAACATCCGTGCCCGCATCGCGCAAGGCGCGATAAATGTCTTCGGTTATGCCAAAACCGCCGGCCGCGTTTTCGCCATTTACAACGACAAAATCTGCCTTGAGCCTCGCGCGCAAATCCGCAAGGTTATTGAGATAGGCCGTGCGACCAGACCTGCCAACGATATCGCCAAAGAACACCAGTCTCATGTTGCTGGGGCTCTAACCGGACCCATCGGCCCATCTTCCGTCAGGACCCAATCGACAGGCTGATCTTCGATACCGCGAACGACCGTGCCAACCTTTTGGCCAGCATAGGCAACACCGACGGCCGTAATTGACCTGCGCGCGCGCAGCCTTTCCAGCGTACGATCATAAAACCCGCCGCCGTAGCCAAGCCTGTAACCTCGACTATCGAAAGCCAGCAGCGGCACCAGCAGAACGTCCGGCTCGAGTTCCGGTGCGTCGATCGGTGGCACGGGGATATTCAGACGACCGCTCTCCAAAGCATCGCCGGCCCTCCAGCATCGAAACAGCAATGGCTGGTCGTCCCGGACAACGACGGGCAGGGCCAGCTCAATCCCCTCGCGGTCAAGCCGCTTCAATAGCGGCATTACGTCGATCTCTGTGCGAAAGGGACAGTACCCCGACACAATGGCACCTGGACCGAGCTGCAAGAAGTCCAGACCGATTTGCGCCAGTCTGGCGCCTGCCGATTGCTTGGACCGGTCATGGACCTCGGCACGAATGTCGGCGGCGACCGCGCGCTGCGCAAATTTCATGTCTGAAATGTCTCGTGCTGCTTGCGGCGGTGCCATACAATTTCTCAATCTCTATACAACATACCCCGTCAGACGAACACATTCCGACAGAGGCGAAGCCGCCGCAGCCGTGTGGGGTTTCGATTCCGGGTCCCTACGTTAAAGTAGGTGGGCGCCGTGTACACGAGACCACGGTCCCGCACAGGGACAGCTCCCTTAAGAATCGACATAGGCCCCTGGAAAAGTCCCAAACACGCACCGGGCAGCCCGCCGGATTACTTTCTTAGAGCATGCGGCAGTCTTTTGGAACCACGGCTTGGTGGAATCACTGGCAAAACCGATGTTTGCTGACAAGGGGTCAGTTCGCTCGAATTGGTCTTTGCAAAGATGCTGGGACGAATCAACATTTAAGGACGTGGTGCGCGTGGTCAATCTTGCCACTGGCTGGCCGCGAACGGCGCCATAAGCTGAATCCCAACAGGCCCTAGTCCGTACCGCGATGATCCTTCGCGAGCTCTTCAAGACGCATCGCAGCGGCGACCAGGCGCTCGCTGACTTTTTCTTCAATATTCTGCCCCTGGACAACCGCATCAGAACGCGATTCCCTCAGGCCCTCCACCTGGTCCTGCATCTCTTCAATGCGCCTGAGTGCATCCGATAGCCGGTCTGCAACCACAAGCCCGGCCATTAGCAAGAGCCGGATGTCACCCACCTGACCCACTGAATTCTTGATACCTGTGACTTCGTCGTCAAGCAGCTGCCCCAACTCGGCAAGATGATCTTCCTGGCCATCATCACACTGCATCGTGTAGGGCCGGCCATTTACCGTCACGACAACCTGCGCCATTTCACCTTACTCCCTCCCCTTACCTACTCACTCAATACCGACTGAATGCGCTCCATGGCACTAGCTATACGCGATTCGGCTTCGGTATTGGCCTCAAGAAGTTTGTTTGCATTGTCGCGCACCTGATCCAACTCTTCAGCCAGCCGCGCCCGGTCTTCGCGCAGGGCCGCTGTCTCCCCATCAGGTACTTCAGGTTTGTTCGCTTCTTGCCTGGCACGCGCTATAGCGGTCTCGAGCCCTTCCAAGGCAGCCTCGAACCTTGTTAGGGCATCTTCAATTCGCGGCTTATCCGACATTCATCTCCCCTGGCCCGGCAAGTCCCCATTTCGCTGCCCTTTGCCCACATGCAGCCACATTGCATGGAATTAGGCATGAAGCTGCACCCACCGTCAACCACATGCATTAAGCCATTGGCAAGTCTATCAAAATGGCCACGGCATCCACATTACCTTGATTCGAAGCATTGACAGTCTAGCCTTTGGTGCTATGTGTGGCCGCGGGATATCCGGAGTCGTTGTGAAATTTGTCTTATTTAACAAAGCGTCTCCCGGGCGGATGAAAAATGACACCAGCTGATACTGCGACGGCTCGTCGCCCGGTCACCGCCGGCAAAACAGCCACCTGTGACCTGATCAAACACAAGCAGATGGCAAATGCCATCCGGGCACTGTCGATGGATGCGGTGCAAAGGGCCAATTCCGGGCATCCCGGTTTGCCCATGGGTGCCGCAGATATAGCCACAGTCCTGTTCTCTAGGTTCATCAAGTGTGATCCGCTGTCACCGAACTGGCCCGATCGCGACCGATTCGTGCTGTCAGCCGGCCACGGCTCTATGTTGCTCTATGCCGTACTCTACCTGCTCGGCTACGAGGACATGACCATCGATGAGATCAAGAACTTCCGCCAACTAGGTTCAAAGACCCCCGGCCATCCCGAGTATGGCCATGCCGCCGGCATCGAAACAACGACAGGCCCACTCGGCCAGGGTCTGGCTAATGCTGTCGGCATGGCCATGGCAGAACGTCATCTTGCCGCAAAGTTCGGCGCAGACCTCGTTGACCACTACACCTATGTTCTCGCCGGTGACGGCTGTCTGATGGAAGGCATTTCCCAGGAAGCCCTGACACTTGCCGGGCATCTCAAACTGTCAAAGCTCATCGTGCTGTTTGATGACAACGGGGTGTCAATCGACGGCCCAGTCGGCCTGACTGATTCAACTGACCAGCTTGCCCGCTTTGCCGCCAGCGGCTGGCATACGCTAGCTTGTGACGGTCACGATCCTGACGCCATCGCCGAAGCGATCAGTGAAGCTCAAGCCACCGATCAACCCTCGCTGATCGCCTGCAAGACGGTGATTGGCTATGGTGCGCCGAACAAGCAGGGCACGTCTGCTACCCACGGAGCGCCGTTGGGCGGAGAAGAAGTCAAAGCTGCTCGCAAGTCGTTGGGCTGGGAACTAGAGCCATTTGAAATCTCCGCACAAGTGCGTGATGCTTGGCGGCTTGCCGGCCTGCGTGGTTGCAAGGCGCGCAAGACCTGGATGGCGCGACTTGCCGACACGCCGACCGAACGCCGCGTTGAATTCGAGCGCCGCATGGCAGGCGACCTGCCTGGCAAACTCTCCGAAGCGATCCGCGAATACAAAGCCGCCCTCAAACAGGATCCGCCTGTGCTGGCAACCCGCAATGCCTCACAGAACGCACTTGATGTCATCAATGCCGTGGTGCCCGAAACCATTGGTGGCTCAGCTGACCTGACCGGGTCCAACAACACCATGACGCAGGATCTTCAGGTCATCACCGGCAATGACTTCTCTGGCCGGTTTATCCATTACGGCATTCGCGAACATGCCATGGCTGCCGCCATGAACGGTTTGGCCCTGCATGGCGGAATCATACCTTATTCGGGCACGTTCCTGGTCTTCACCGACTACTGCCGTCCCGCCATTCGCCTGTCGGCACTGATGCAACAACGCGTCATATATGTCATGACCCACGATTCAATCGGACTTGGTGAGGATGGCCCAACCCATCAACCGGTCGAACACCTTGCCGCATTGCGCGCCATACCGAACCTCAACGTGTTGCGTCCGTGCGATGCGATCGAAACCGCCGAATGTTGGCAGATTGCCCTTCAGGCAAAGACGACACCGAGCATTCTGACCCTCACCCGGCAAAAGCTGCAGCCGGTCCGCATGGGCGGCGTCAAAGACAATCTGTGCGCCCACGGCGCCTACGAAATCGCCGACGGCGATGGCCGCGAACAGGCCAAAGTCGTGATTTTCGCGTCCGGTTCGGAAGTTGAAATCGCGCTTGCTGCAAAGAAGGCGCTTGATGAAATGGAGCACCACACTCGCGTTGTATCTGTGCCATCGATGGAATTATTCGAGAAACAGGACGAAAGTTATCGCCAACTCGTACTCGGCGATGAGAAAGTCCGTATCGCGATTGAAGCGGGCATCCGCATGGGTTGGGAAAGCTTCATCGGCACCACCGGAAGTTTCATTGGCATGAATTCGTTCGGCGCATCGGCCCCTTACAAGGATCTTTATCGCGAATTCGGCATCACAGCGGAGGCTGCAGTTGCTGCCGCGCTCGAGCAACTCAACCGCTAAAGCGGCGCGTCTTCGATAATTGCCCATGTTTCAGTTCAAATCACTGGATGATGTCGACGTTGCCGGCAAGCGAGTGGTGATGCGCCTCGACCTCAATGTTCCAGTCGAAAATGGCATGGTCCGCGACACAACGCGCATCGATCGAATCACGCCCGGTCTGCGCGAGCTCGTCGACTGTAATGCCACCATCGCGATTCTGACGCATCTTGGCCGTCCCGGCGGCCAGGTTGATCCATCCCTGTCACTTGCCCCGATTGCGCCAGCCCTGGCAAAGGCACTGGGCCGCCGCGTGACTTTCGTCGGCACCGATTGGCACGATCAGGCAGCGCAAAGCGCCATGGCTACCGCTGCGCCAGGTGATATCCTGCTCCTGGAAAACACCCGTTTTCATGCCGGTGAAGAAACCAATGCGCCCGAACTTGCAAAAAAGTTCGCCGCGCTCGGTGACATCTATGTCAACGATGCCTTTTCCGCCGCTCATCGCGCCCATGCATCGACCGAAGCCATCGCCCATCTCATGCCGGCCGTCGCCGGGCGGACCATGGCGGCTGAGCTGCAAGCTCTGCAAGGCGCACTTGAAACACCGAAGCGGCCGCTGGTTGCCGTCGTTGGCGGCGCCAAAATATCGACGAAGCTGGAGCTGCTGGGCAATCTGACCGGTATCGCTGATACCTTGATCATCGGCGGCGGCATGGCAAATACGTTTCTGGCAGCGCAAGGCGTTAGTATCGGGAAGTCACTCTGCGAAGCAGAGCTGCTTGACACCGCCGCTGACATTTACTCCAAGGCTGACGACAATGGCTGCCGCATTGTATTACCGGTCGACGCGGTTGTTGCGATGGAATTCGCCGTCGGTGCCGCTAATCGCATATGCCCGGTGAACGAAGTAGCATACGATGAGATGATTCTCGACATCGGTCCAAATTCGATCAACGATGTTAAATCGGCGTTTGACGCAGCGGCCACTGTCGTGTGGAATGGACCTTTCGGCGCGTTTGAATTAGCACCGTTTGATAAGGGTACCGTGGAGGCCGCCCGCCATGTGGCGCAACGCACTGTCGAGGGCCGGCTGATCTCTGTTGCCGGCGGCGGTGACACGGTTGCCGCGCTTAATCACGCTGGCGTAGCTGATGATTTCAGCTATGTATCCACCGCCGGTGGTGCATTTTTGGAGTGGCTGGAAGGTAAACTATTGCCAGGCGTGGCGGCTTTGCAGGAATAAGCGGCATGGCAATGCTCAAATGCTGATGACAAGGGTAGAATGATGAGTAAGAAAATCGAAGAGATCGCCGCAGCGATGGTGACGCCAGGCAAGGGTATTCTGGCCGCCGATGAGTCTTCAGGTACGATCAAGAAGCGTTTTGATTCCATCAATGTGGACTCAACAGAAGACAACCGTCGCGACTACCGGCAGATGCTGTTCACATCGAGAAGCGCCATGCGCAAACATATATCCGGCGTGATCCTTTTTGATGAAACCATTCGCCAGAAGGCGGCAAATGGCAAGAACTTGGTTGACATCATCGGCGCTGCCGGTTCTATCCCCGGGATCAAGGTCGACACCGGTGCAAAAGAATTTGCCGGTCATCCCGGCGAAAAAGTCACTGAGGGCCTTGATGGCCTGCGCGAGCGATTGAAAGAGTACCACAGGCTGGGCGCCCGCTTTGCCAAATGGCGCGCCGTAATCGACATCGCCGAGGGACTGCCGACCTGGGGCTGCATCAAGGCCAATGCCCATGCGCTCGCCAGATATGCCGCGCTGTGTCAGGAACAAAGAATTGTACCGATAGTTGAACCGGAGGTCCTGATGGACGGACCGGTCGCGAGCCACAATATTAACCGCTGCGCTAAAGTCACCGAATGGGTGCTCAACACGGTGTTTGCCGAGCTCTACGAAGCCAGGGTTCGCCTCGAGGGCATGGTGTTGAAACCCAACATGGTCATCGCCGGCAAGAACGCCCGCACAAAGGCAAAGCCCGAGCAGGTCGCCGAGCAGACCGTTCGTTGCCTGAAGGCGACAGTGCCGGCATCGGTGCCGGGCATTGCATTCCTGTCGGGTGGCCAGAGCGATATCGAAGCCACCCATCATCTTTCGCTGATGAATGCCATGGGACCATTTCCATGGAACCTAACTTTTTCCTATGGTCGAGCATTGCAGGCTGCCGCGTTGAAGACATGGGCCGGCAAGCCTGACAATGTGGCAAAGGCGCAGGAGGCTTTTGCCCATCGTGCCCACATGAATGGCCTGGCGACTAAGGGCAAATGGTCGAAAGCATCTGAGAAACGCGCCGCCTAGAGTACGTTCGTTTTAGATGGCATCATCCGAAACTTGAAACGTCCTCTAACAAATTGAAGTCGAACAGGTTTTTCTGGTTATGATATTTTCATCAGAACCAGGCCTGATCGGGAGTATATGGAAACGCAGGTTGCGGTGCTGAAGCAGGTTGCTGTGGATAGCACTTGAATGGGTGGCATTGCCATGACTTTGCCCAACTGTCGATTATTCCTAGTTACTCCCGGTAGCGGTGATTCTAATTTGATGGCTGAGTGCATGTCAGCAGCGCTGGACGCAGGCGATATCGCCAGCCTTGTCGTCTCACAAGCTGCCGATGCCGGCCAGACCGAGGTCATTGCGCGCACGCTGATACCGATCGCCCATTCCGGAGACGTCGCAGTGCTGATTGAGAACAACATTGATCTGGCTCTACGACTCAACGCCGACGGTGTTGAGATCCTCGCCGAACTGCCGGCATACAAATCCGCCCGTTCGCGCCTTGGCCAACACGCGGCGATCGGCGCCAATTGCGTGAGCAACCGGCATATTGCGATGGAACTGGCCGAGGCAGGCGCCGATTATGTCCGCTTCGATCCATTTGCACAGGGTCCGGGCGACGAAGCCTTGATCGACTGGTGGTCACAGCTTTTCGAGATCCCTTGCGTCGCTGGCGTTCCCTTGGAGGCAGCTGACATCGCTAAAGCCGCAAAGCTTGGCGCCGATTTCGTGCGACCTAGCGATCGGATGTGGACATCACCGCGCAGCGCTGCGGATCTGATCAATGACAGCATGAAGGCCATTGGGGATACACGATGAAGAAATGGTCAGCTCCGTTCCTTGCGCTGGCAATCCTGGCTGCAACAGGAACCTGTTACGCCAACACGTTTGATGAAGCGGTCGCACTTTATGACGACCAGAATTACAACGCCGCCTTTGACATCGTGCGTCCACTTGCCGAACAGGGAAGTGCCCAGGCCCAGGCTATGCTGGCATCATTGTATGAGTCTGGTCGCGGCACCGAGCGCAGCATCTCTCAGGCCATCAACTGGTATGGTGCTGCGGCTTCTCAGAACCATCGCGGTGCAATGTTCGCCCTTGGAATGATCTATCTCGATGGTCGCACCGGCACCTCCGATGCCAAACTGGCCAAGGAATGGACCGAGCGCGCCGCCATGGCAGGCCACATCCCCGCTCAACACAATCTCGCACTGTTGTATGCAGGCGCTGGGGGACACGAGCCCGACTGGCCCAGCGCAATCACCTGGTTTCGCAGAGCTGCCGATAAGGGCTTTGCCGATTCAGAGTACAATCTCGGTGTTCTCTACCTCGAGGGCCGCGGCGTCGAGAAGAACACGACAACTGCCAGTGAGTGGTTCAAACGGGCCGCGCTGAAGGGCCTGCCGACCGCCGCCATGGATTACGGTGTGCTGGTTTTTCGTGGTGACGGCGTGCAAAAGGACGAAAAAATCGGCGCACAATGGCTGATGTATGCCGCCAATACCGGCAATCCGGTCGCCCAGAATCGCGTCGCCCGACTGCTCGCCAATGGTCGCGGCCTTGTGAAAAACAGCATAGAGGCCGCCAAATGGCACCTGCTGGCCGCCAAGGCCGGACGCAATGATGCCTGGCTTGACACCTTTGTGAACAAACTCAGCGCGAATCAGCGTACCGAAGCAGAAAAACGCGCCAAAGAATTCCGGCCGGTCGAACCCAAGGTGATCGGCCCAAGTATAGATGCAAACGGCTAGAGCGTGTCTTTCTCATCTGGAACCATTTGATGGTCCAAAGCCGGTCACTCGGCTAGCGCACGATCGTTTCACATTGACCCAATCTGAAACGTAAATCGTCCACTAACTTATGGAAGTCGTCCAGAAGCGTTTTAGCGCTGGCATTTTGCACAAACATTGCTAGGTTCCGCGCCAATCAACATACGTCTGCGACACGCAGCGGCTGAACAGGCCTTTTCATTTAGCAATGCAGATTTTGGTGCAGAGGCAAACGCATGAAGATCAATGGAAATGAAATCAAGCCGGGCAATGTGATCCTGCACAACGGCGAACTTTATGTCGCGGTCAAGACCGATCACGTCAAACCGGGCAAGGGCGGCGCATTTGCGCAAGTAGAAATGAAATCGGTGGTTGGCAACACAAAGCTCAACGAGCGCTTCCGGTCATCGGAGACCGTCGAGAAGGTCCGTCTTGAGCAGAAGGACTACCAGTATCTCTACGCGCAGGATGATATGCTGGTGTTCATGGACACCGAAAGCTACGAACAGATCGAGCTACCACGTGAGTTCATTGGCGACCGAGCCGCATTTCTCCAGGACGGCATGATGGTGACGGTGGAAAGCTATGAGGAAAAGCCCCTTGGTGTATCACTGCCAGGACACGTGACCTTGCAAATCGCCGAAGCGGATCCTGTGGTCAAAGGCCAGACGGCAACTTCATCCTATAAACCGGCACTGCTTGAAAATGGTGTCCGCGTTATGGTGCCGCCCTTCATCACCGCCGGTGAAAAAATTGTAGTCGATACCAACGAAGTGACCTACGTGAGGCGCGCAGAATAGATAATCGACTCTCAGAGGTTGGCGTATCGCCTATGGCCTATTCAACCATTCTCAATGTCATGGTCGGAGCCGCCCGCAAGGCGTCCCGTCCCATTAGGCGCGATTTCGGTGAAGTCGAGAACCTCCAGGTCTCTGTGAAAGGACCGGCAAACTTCGTTACCAAGTCCGACAAGCGAACCGAAGACATTCTCAGCAACGAACTGCAAAAGGCCAGACCCACCTATGGCTTCCTGATGGAGGAATCAGGCGAGATCCCTGGCACGGATGGCCAGCATCGCTGGATTATCGATCCGATCGATGGCACGACCAATTTTATCCACGGCATCCCGCACTTTGCCATATCAATCGGACTGGAACGCGCTGGCACGCTCGTCGCTGGCGTGATTTACAACCCGATCACCGATGAACTCTACATCGCCGAGCGCGGCCGCGGCGCTTTTCTCAACGATCGCCGTCTCCGCGTTGCATCGCGACGCAAACTTGCCGACGCCGTGGTGGCCTGCGGCATCCCGCATCTCGGTCGCGGCGATCATGAGTTGTTTCGTAGCGAAATCGGCAAGGTCCAGGCAAAGGCGGCCGGCATTCGCCGCATGGGCGCAGCCTCGCTCGACCTTGCCTATGTCGCAGCCGGCAGATGCGATGCTTTTTGGGAACGTGGCCTATCCGAGTGGGATCTGGCTGCCGGCATCCTGATGGTCCGCGAGGCGGGTGGCCGGGTTGAGGACATTGACGGTGGTTCCGAAGCCATGCACACCGGCAACGTTTTGGCAGCCAATGACGAGTTGTTCACACAGATGCAGAAAGAGCTGAAAATCGGTCGCCAATAGATTGCATGAAGATTAATCGTCGCACGTTCGACGTCCTGACGCACGGACACGCCTTTGCCACAACTGTCACCGATCCTGCACACGATTGCCAAGCGCATTCCATGAATACAAAGATCTGTCACCTGTAACGTGACAGGGCGCGACCACATCGGTTAGTGTTGCCCTGCTTCGAGTGGTGGGGCATCAAGGAGACAAGGACACTCATGGCGCAGGATACCGAAAACGAGGTCCTCGACCGACCGCAGGTTTATTTGTTGAGAATGATGGTTTTTACCATTCTCGTCGCGATCGTCGCTGCGGTGCTGTATCCCCAGATAAAGTCTGCGTTCGACGCCAATCGCGGCCTCAACGGGCTAATCGTCTTCGTTCTGCTCCTCGGCATTGTTTATGCTTTCCGAATGGTCTGGCGTCTTTTCCCCGAGGTCAATTGGATCAACAATTTCCGCATTGCCGATCCGGGGCTTGAAATCCCGTACACCCCCCGGCTACTTGCGCCGATGGCCACACTACTGCGCGATCGCCAGGGCGCGACCGTTCTGTCCCCGCTGTCCATGCGATCATTGCTGGATTCGCTGGCGTCCAGACTGGATGAGTCTCGTGATATCTCGCGATATCTCATTGGTTTGTTAATCTTCTTAGGACTGCTCGGCACTTTTTGGGGCCTGCTCGACACGGTGACCTCGGTCGGTCAGGTCATCCGCCAGCTTGATGTCGCAACAGCTGAATCGAACACCATTTTTGAGGAGCTGAAATCCGGGCTCGAGGCACCGTTGTCCGGTATGGGCACATCGTTTTCATCCTCATTGTTCGGACTGGCAGGGTCGCTCGTTCTAGGCTTTCTCGACCTTCAGGCGAGTCAGGCGCAGAACCGCTTCTACAATGACCTGGAAGACTGGTTGTCATCTATCACCGATATCGCCGCCGGTGATGGCGGTCAGCTCGGAGTTCCACAGTACTTGCGCATGGACCTTGGACACCTTCAGCAGGGTATCGACCGCGTCAATTCAACCCTTGAAGATGCACTGTCTGATGTCGGCGCGTCCGGCCTTGCCGCAGACGGCGAAGCAGAAAACATGGGCAAGCTCGCCGAGGCTGTCGGCGGCCTTGTGCATCAGATGCGCGAGGAACAAAAGATCATGCGCCAGTGGGCGCAGGAGCAATCCGAGCAGACGGCCGATATCAGCCGAACGCTTGACGAACTCTCCAGCACCTCGGGCACCATCAAGATGCGCGGCGCCTTCAAGCCGGAAAAAGAAAAGAAATAACCAATGGCAGGATTGGCAAGGCGCAGAGATTCAACCAGCGGCGCCGGTTTCTACTGGCCCGGCTTCGTCGATGCGATGGCACAGCTCCTGCTGGTAATCACGTTTCTTTTGTCAGTCTTCATGATCGCACAGTTCATGCTCGCCCGTGAAATCACCGGCCAGGACACGGTACTTTCACAGCTGCGTACGCAGATCGCCGAATTGAGCGATCTATTGGCTTTGGAGAAATCTACCAAGACCGAACTGCAGACGACCCTGGCCGCACTGACCGACGACCTGAAGATTGCCCGGGACCAGACCAGCCAGTTGCAAGGCGTGATCGACGTCCTGCGCCAAGAGGGTGCCGCCTCAAACACAACCCTGTCCGGCCTGCAGGCCAAACTAGCCGGTGAGAAAAAAGTCTCCGCCGAAGCACTGGCACGGGTCGAATTGCTCAATCAGCAGATCGCAGCCCTGCGCCGACAGGTCTCGATCCTCAACCAGGCACTGGAAGCCTCAGAGGCCCGCGACCAGGCCTCCAAGACACAGATTGCCGATCTCGGCAGACGGCTCAACATTGCACTCGCCCAACGCGTCCAGGAACTGGCACGGTTCCGCTCGGAGTTCTTCGGCCGGTTGCGCCGGATTCTGTCCCAGCGCTCCGACATTCGCATTGTCGGCGACCGGTTCGTATTCCAGTCTGAGGTTCTGTTCGACAAGGGTGCAGCTGAAATCAACCTGGCCGGCCTGGCGGAAATCGGCACGCTAGCCACCGCCATCCAGGAATTGGAGAAACAGATCCCGCCGGACATCGCGTGGGTTCTGCGCGTTGACGGTCACACCGACATTGACCCGATCCGTACCGCACAGTTCGAGTCCAACTGGGAATTGTCGGCGGCCCGCGCCATTGCCGTTGTCAAAGCGCTGATCGCGCAGGGCATCCCGCCCAACCGCCTGGTTGCCGCCGGCTTCGGTGAGTTTCAGCCGATCGACCCGGCCGATACCGATGAAGCAAAGGCCAAGAATCGCCGAATCGAACTCAAACTCACAGAACGCTAAATGGCGACTACATTAGTTCGCCGTCCGTGAACTGCAGCTTGGCCAGCCGGGCATAAAGCCCGCCCTTCTTCATCAAGGCTGCATGGCTACCCTCGGCGACCACCCGACCGCCATCCAGCACGACAATCCGGTCGGCGTTGCGCACTGTTGCCAGGCGATGGGCAATAACAAGGGTCGTGCGGTTGCTGATCAGTTGCTGTAGGGCTTCTTGTACCAGGGTCTCGCTTTCCGCATCGAGCGCGCTGGTTGCTTCATCAAGCAGCAAGATCGGCGCGTCAGCCAGGATGGCTCGGGCAATCGCCAGGCGTTGACGTTGACCGCCCGACAACGTCACGCCGCGCTCACCGATCAAGCTGTCATAGCCCGCCGGCAATCGTTCAGCAAATTCGTCAACTCGCGCCGCACCGGCCGCGGCCAGCACCTCGTCACGCGTTGCCGCCGGACGCCCAAAGAGAATATTGTCCGCAATCGTGCCCGAGAAGACCACCGTGTCCTGCGGCACAACCGCGATACGGTCTCTGAGCGCCAGCGGATCTGCTTTGCGGACATCCACGCCATCGACCCGCACCTCTCCATGATCGACATCATAGAACCGCAGTATCAGGTTAAAGATCGACGTCTTGCCGGCGCCGGACGGACCGACAATAGCGACGGTCTGGCCGGGTGTGATCGAGAAATTCACATCGTGCAGGGCCGGCTGATCCGGCCGCAGAGGATAGCGGAACTCAACACCAGCAAAATCGACCGTGCCGGTCGGCGGCTGAGGAAGATCAATGGCTGCCACCGGCGAGGTGATCTGCGGCTCAGTATCAAGCAACTCGGACAGTCGCTCAGCCGCGCCGGCTGCCAATTGTAGTTCGCCCCACACCTCCGACAAGGATCCCATTGCACCGGCGGCAAATGCCGCATAGAGCAGAAACTGTCCGAGCGTTCCGCCGGTCATCCGTCCGGCCAACACGTCCTGTGCACCGTACCACAGCACCGCGACCACCGAACCGAACGCGATGAAAATAATTGCCGCGGTCAACAGCGCGCGCGCCTTGGTGCGCATTCGCGCGGCATCAAATGCCTCATGTGTCGCTTCGGAGAAGCGATGCCAAACACGTGACTGCTGGCCAAAAGCCTGGACCGTTGGCACCGCACTGAGGGTCTCCTGAGCTAAAGCGGCAGAGTCCGCTAGCGTGTCCTGTGCCCGGCGCGATAGAGCCCGCACCTTTCGACCGAACAGAACCAACGGAAGCACGATCAATGGCAACGCCAAGAGCGTAAGACCAGATAGTTTGGGGCTTGTCACCACCATCATTGCAACCGAGCCGATCAGCATGACCAAGTTGCGCAGCGCCACCGAGGCGGACGCGCCGAACACCGATTTGATCTGGGTCGTGTCCGCGGTCAGCCGTGACATGACCTCACCCGAGCGCATGGTTTCAAAGAAAGCCGGGCTCAGAGCCATGAGTTTGCCGAAGACCGCATCACGCAGGTCTGCAACGACCCGCTCACCAATCCAGGTGACAAAATAGAACCGTGCCGCACTGGCAAGTGCCAGCATGGCGACCACCACAAGCATCATGGCGAAATACTGGTCGACAAAGCCGGCATTGGCGTCCGAAAAACCGTTGTCGATCACCCGGCGGACGGCCAGCGGAACGACCAGCGTGGCAAAGGCCGCCAACAATAGCGATATCAGGGCTAGCACAACCCGGCCACGATACTGCAGCACCAGCGGCAATAGTCGCTTCAGCGGCCTTAGATTGGCACTTTTCGGCCGCCGCTTGGGATCAGTTTCGATCGCCCCGTCGCTCGCGGGCTGATTTGTCGCCGGCCTTGCATACATGTCGGTTTACTCGATCAGTTCAGCGCCTATCGTTTAGGGCTTTGCAAAGGTGAAAACTAGGGTCTGCGGCCAATTAAGGTTGCTGTGTTGACTTGACAAGTTTGCTTCGGTTCAAGTGTCTGTTCCAGAGTCGGCGCTCAAACAGGTAGAACATGACTGCATATTCAACGGTGAATATGTCTGAAGATGAGCGAATTCACTTAATTTCTGAAAGAAGGCTGTCCGTTGGCTCCTGGACGTCACTCAAAGCTAGCCAGAGACAAAATGGCCACGCCAGGACTGCAACCCAAATCAGCCGCAAATTCGGCTCCCAATGGTTCTTGCGGCGCTCACATTGGTCATGTATAGAACCGCCACCAACTCAGCAGATATTCAACAATTTCGCCACGGCGCGGACCAATCGCGCCTGCGTCATGAGAGAATTGCCATGAAATCCGATACCCATCCCGATTACCACACCATCACGGTAGTGATGACCGATGGCACCAAGTTCGAAACCCGATCGACCTGGGGCGCTGAAGGCGACACGATGACGCTTGACATCGATCCGACATCGCATCCGGCATGGACTGGCGGCGGCCAGCAACTGGTTGACCGTGGTGGCCGCGTCAGCCGCTTCAACAAGAAGTTCAGCTTCCTGCAAAAGTGAACGGTCTGCGGTTGTTGCAGACCCAAGAAAAGCCCGGCTGTAGCAGCCGGGCTTAGCAACGTTTGATGCTGTCAGCGTTAGACGATATGGCCTCGGCGGACTCAGTCGCCCTCGGCCTTGGAAAAGATTGCCGCAATTTTACCCATCTGGTCACCGACCGGGTTATCGCCTTCGCCTGAGAATTCGGCTCTCTCGCTGATCATCTGATCCAACCGAAGAACCCGTTGATGGAGAGTAAGACTGCGCTCGACCAGGTCGTTAAGGCTTTCCGGCAGCTTTTCGCCGCCAACCAGGTCACCACCAGGACCAATTTCATCCAGATTGATGCGGGTCTTCTCTTTCAAGGCATCGTCTTCATTCAGCTCGCCGGCACTCACCGCACGCTGCAGCAGCAACAATGACGCGAGCTGCATCAGCCGCGTGGTCAATCGCATGCTTTCTGTCGCATAGGCAATCGAACCATGCCGGTCGAGCGCACGGGCATCCTGGCGACCGGGCCCGTCCAGATAATTTGCGGTTTCTTCAACCAGGCTCATACCTTCCTGAAAGACCTTATTGAACTGTTCCGATGTCGCAAAGCGCGCCATAAAGTCAATCAGTGTCTCAGTACCGGTATTCTGCTGCCGAGTGCCGAAATCCGTCATGTCTTACCCCTTTACCAGAACCCTTGCGGTCCGCGCCTAAAACTGCCGCTTGCGGGCCTCAGGGTCAATATGATGCAACCAATTAACTCAAGCCACATCTCAGCAAGTCCAATGCCAGAACGGCACCCCCCGACTTAGGGATGGTTTGAAACATTCGCAGGGTAAAATCAATATTGTGCCTGTATCAAACGTGGCAAAAAAAAGGAGCCGCAGAAAACTGCGGCTCAAAGTCTAACAGGGAGGCGTCAAACAGAGTGGACAGGAGCCACTCGTTCAATCCAGCGAACTGGATTACTTAAGGAAGATACAGCAAAGGACGTTACCAAATGGTTAACGAAACTCATTTGCTTTAATTTTTACCGGTTCTGGAAAGCATTTATCAATTTCTTGACCCAGAATCAGGCACTTAATGGCTAACGGATAGTTGCCTTACTGTTTGAAAAACGACTCCGCTGCAGACCGGCTCGACTGTTTGGACGCAATGTCGGCGCGCAACCTCTCAATCTCTTGCTGCAGAATTTCAATACGCGTCTCCAACTCATCCACCGATAGCATCGAAAGGTCCTCACCTATCACGATTTCCCGTTTATTGGTGACCCGTTCTTCTTCTTCTTCCATCTGTAATCTCCTGCCTCGATGTCCCTGACTTGCTAGTTTGCCGTGTGAACTGTAGAGCATCAAGACCTTGGGGTCAGGCCCGGGCCACAAAGCCAGAACTAATTGGAGCGCACATGAGCACCATTCCGAACAAGATGACCGCCATAGGCATTGAGCACCCTGGCGGGCCGGAAGTCCTAAAACCGGTAGAGATGGACGTACCGGAGCCCTCACCGGGCGAGCTGCTCATCAAGGTCGCATCAGCGGGTGTGAACCGGCCGGACGTCTTGCAGAGACAGGGTGGTTATCCACCGCCACCGGGAGCACCAGAAACGCCGGGGCTTGAGATCGCTGGTACGGTGGTCGGGGCAGCTGGTCTGCCCAAGCGGTACAAGATTGGCGATGAGATCTGTGCTTTGGTGCCGGGCGGCGGCTATGCAGAATACTGCACTGTAGCCGAGGACAACGCGTTGCCGGTCCCCGATGGCCTCAGCATGATGGAGGCGGCCGGTGTTCCCGAGACATTCTTTACGGTCTGGACCAACGTTTTCGAACGCGCGCAACTGAAGTCAGGTGAAAGCTTTCTGGTGCATGGCGGATCAAGCGGTATCGGTACGACGGCGATCATGCTCGCCTGTGCATTCGGAGCACGCGTGTTTTCCACCGCCGGTTCGCCGGACAAATGCAAGGTCTGCGAGGATCTCGGCGCCGAAATCTGTGTCGACTACCGGCAGGCTGATTTTGTCGAGACGCTACGTAGCGCGACGGACAAGCGTGGCGTCGACGTCATTCTCGACATGGTCGGCGGCGACTACATCCCACGCAACATCAAACTGGCCGCCGCGGACGGACGCATCGTCAGTATTGCGTTCCTGCAGGGTTCCAAGATCGAGGTCGACTTCCTACCGGTAATGCTCAAGCGGTTGACCTTGACCGGTTCAACCCTGCGCATCCGGTCGGTTGCAGATAAGGCACGGATCGCCGGGGCGCTCGAGGCCAGGGTCTGGCCATTGATTGCCGCTGGCAAGATAAAGCCGATCATTCACCAGATATTTGACCTCAAACAGGCCGCCGCCGCCCACGCCATGATGGAGTCGAGCAAACATATCGGCAAATTGATCCTGGCTGTGTAGGAGGCAAATGCCAGGAATGTCGCACGTTTTCCGCCAAGGCCGCCAAAACCACATTGCATGGCTCGCCTTGTGGGACTATATAGCTGCGATATCCCCAATACGGTCTCATTTATTGAGGAACGGAACCAAATGGTTCTGAAGGAGCAAAGACATGTCCGGCGCACCCTTAATGCCCAAAGCTACAGCCGTTTGGCTGGTCGACAATACCGCCCTGACCTTCCGACAGATCGCTGACTTTTGCCAGTTGCATGAGCTGGAGGTCAAAGGCATTGCAGACGGCGACGTCGCCCAGGGTATCAAAGGACTCGACCCTTTGGCCGCCGGTCAGCTTGCCCGCGAAGAACTGGACAAGGCCCAGGCTGATGCCGGCTATCGCATGAAGATGTCGCAATCCAAGGTCCAAATACCCGTCACCCGCGGCCGCAAGGGCCCACGCTACACGCCGGTGTCGCGCCGCCAGGATCGTCCCGATGCCATCGCCTGGTTGCTGCGTTACCATCCCGAACTGGCTGACAGCCAGATCATGAAACTCGTCGGCACGACCAAACCGACGATCCAGGCAATCCGCGACCGCACGCACTGGAACTCGCCCAACATCAAGCCCGTCGACCCGGTTTCACTGAGCCTGTGCAGCCAGCTCGATCTCGACCTGGCCGTCCGCAAAGCTGCACGCAAGGCCGCCAAGCTGGGTGTGAGCGCCGCACCGCCGGCAGCCGTCGAGACCTTGCTGCCTGCCAGCGAAACTACTGCGCCCGACAAACCGATATTGCCGGACGAACCGCCAGCAACAGAAGAAACTACGCACAGCGACGCCGACGCGTTCAAGGACTTCGAGCAGACCCCGGCCGAACCGGCCACTAAGGACGACGAAGTCGACGCGGATTCTGTTTTTGCCAAGCTGAAAGATCTCAAGCCCGTTCTGGCGGAAAGTGCAGACGGTGAAGGTGAAGAAAATAGCGACGAACAGTAGGCCGCCGATATTTCTCCTGGTCTCTTCGATCTAGAGCGTGTTTTTCTGGTTTTGGTGCGTCCCTCAAAACCTGATCTGATCTTGCCGCTTGACGCCCCAGAATGTGTATTGCCAGATCACTTCTTCACCGGCACGGTATAGTTTAACGGCAGCCGACCACCATCCGGGTAGATCGTCTGGCCAGTTATGTAGCTAGCATCTTCACTCGCCAGGAACGCTGCCACAGATGCCACCTCGCTCGGATCGCCGATCCGCCCCATGGGTGTACGCGACATTATTCGTTGCAGCGCTGCTTCATCGCTTGCGACCGACGTCAAGATGTCGGTCATGATACTGCCAGGTCCAATCGCATTGACCCGGATGCCGTACGGCGCCAGTGACAGTGCCATCACTTTAGTCAGCTGGTTCACGCCGCCCTTTGACACCGTGTAGGGCACCTGGTTGGGAATTGCGAATATCGCATTGACCGACGACATGTTGATAATGCTACCCGGCTTGCCGCCCGCCTCGACTTGTTCGACCATGCGCCGCGCACAGGCCTGGCCGACCATG
>JAEKFU010000619.1 GCA_016522385.1 Pseudomonadota bacterium | reverse complement strand
ATTCGTCAACTAGGGAGACGCTTATGTCGGCGGAAGCGTCCGAAGCTGCATTTCGTGCACAATTGGTGCTGTCCGATCAGCGACAGCTCTACGACTATTGGTGTGGCAAACGGGCAGCGGATGATTTTCCGGGACGCAAGGATATTTGTCCGGCTGACTTCCCGCGCCTGTTACCAAATATCAGCTTGATTGACATCCAGTTCGAACCCTTCCAATTCAGGTTCCGCTTGGCCGGAACCAAACTGCGCGAGATTTACGACCGGGAAGTTACCGGTTTGAGTCTTGCCGACTGTTGTTGGGACGACAACAAGGACTATTGGACCAAAACCTACATTCGCATTTCTCAGACCGGAAAACCTGCACAGGGCGTCATCAGGGGCCCGAGCGCTGAAAAAGAGCATCTGGCCCAGTTCTGGCTACGTTTGCCACTGGCAACGGGCGAAGACCGGCCCGGGATGATTCTGTGTCATGACGCTGTTATTCCGGCTGAGGATATGCCTGGAGCCCTTCCAGGTGATGAACATGCTGCGCATCGGGCACTCGCCGTGTGACCTTTAAGGGCATTCACTGAACTCCCGTCAGATGGCCTGAACTAATCAATTGTGCACGATGCTGTGCTTGGCGCCCGTCTTGCTTTTTGTGCGTCGGATTTTATGCGGGCGACCATTGCGGTGAGCCCATTTGACCGCTGCGGGCTCAAGTGTTCGTGCAATCCAAGGCGCGAGAGAGCCGCCTTTGCATCTATGCCGACAATGTCATCGACGCTACGATTCGACAACAAAGATGCGACAATGGCAATCAACCCTCTGACGATAAGCGCATCGCTGTCGCCAATGAAGGTCATCCGCGGACAATTGTCGTCCATGTCGGTGAAAGTGGATTTGATCCACACCTGACTGACACAGCCGTTGACCTTGTATTCATCCGATTTAAAGGCGTCGTCAAAAGGCGGCAAATCTTTGCCCAGCTCGATGACGTACTTGTAACGATCCTCCCAATCATCGAGGAATTCGAAATCGCTCTCCAGCTCTTCAAAAGATCTGCGGGTCATTAAAACTTGCTCACAGCAGCACGTGCAATTGTACTTCTAGAAATAAGCGCTGTGCATTTGCACTGCAAGCCCGTTCCCCAACGGTTCGCAATGGCGACGCGCTGCGGCAGTGCCCGAATAATCGAGATTTAGTAATTCGGGAGATTAGGCGCGCTTGTCATAGTCTTGAACGATGCGTGCATTCGCCCAACTGTTCAGCACATGGATCGGATATTTGACTTTCGCCTCGAACTTTTTCACCAGATAGCTGGTCGCTTCACACAAGTTGGCCTGGCGTGCACAGAATGCATCATTTGAGAGTGCGAACTGCGTGACGTTCTTCACAACAGGTGTCGGCTCTATATGGGCATTCTCCGCGGCTGACGGGCCAGCGTCGGGCAGGCTTGGCATCAGCAAGGTGATCAGCAAGAGGTAATATGCGGCTCTGCCGGTGGTCATGGCCTATCCTTTTCCTTTGCACAGCCTAACAAGGCAAGGTTGCGCCGAAGTGAATAGGAATCCTAAATTTTTAACTGACGCTGTGCCAACCAGCTGCCTCAGCCAGCACCAAAGTTCGGATTCGGTATCGACGAGGTTCAGGACTCGTTAACGCTCGATGGTTAGTTTCAAACGTAATTCAATAGCTGAAACGCCCGCTAGCGGGCGAATTTGGGCCGGCGATATTTTTGGTTCATGCACGACAATCGCGCAGACGACATCGATAGAATGGCAACCGGACGACTGGGCCGGGTGTTTTGCGGCATCTCGATCGCATTGGTCTCGGGTGCCATCATCCAGAACACCGTATTTGGGCAACAGACGCGGATCTATTCGCAACCCCGAATCTCGATAAGCGCCGATGCCAACAAACTTGACAAGTTGTTTTCCGTTCTAGCTGCGAAGCGGCAGGTCAATCAGCCTGGCCGCACCCGCGTCAAGGTTCAACCCGCGCAGGCCGGATCGCAGAACGTAGCTACTTCCGCCAACGCCCAGGTCCTTAAGGCGCAACGGGAACTGGCCCGCATCGGGGAATATTCCGGCCGTTTGGACGGCGTGCTCGGAGAGCAAACGCGCACAGCCATAAGGCGCTATCAGCGCAATAACGGGCTGACGGAGACCGGTCGTCCGGATAAGCAATTTTTTGAGCGCCTAGACTTCGTCCGAAAAATCCTGGCGGCATCAACAATCACCGGCAGTGTCGAAAGTGCAATCGATCGCAGTGCCATTGCCCGCGTGCAGATTGCATTGCAAAGACTCGGTTATGATCCCGGTCCGGTCGATGGTAAGAAGGGTATCAAAACCAGCCAGGCAATTCGTTCCTATCAAGCCGATATGAATTTGCCGGTTGACGGTGAAATCTCGCCGTTCATCGTCGATCGTTTGGCATCCACATTAAATTCGGCTCGCAACCAGTAGGTTGTTAGGGGCTGTGCAGGACGTCTGACATCGCTCTCAAGACGGAAATCTGGATAAAGGGACATTTGCGGCGCTGTTTCGCCGGAGGCCTGACCTGCGCCATCGCACGCAAAGGCGCTGCGGAGGCCGGTTCGATCATCGTCATAGTCAGGCTTGAACATGACACATTGCAAATCTACGGACCGCCGCCGGGACCTGCATATGATGAATTTGGTCACCGGCGATGGTTGGCACTGTTTGACGGTCACACGCTTAGCCAGAGCGACGCTGACGCCTTTGTGGCCAAACAGGTTTCAATAGATCCTGATATCTGGGTGGTTGATATCGATGACCCAGGCGGCACTGGCCTGTTAGACATCGAGAAACATTCATAGCACAAATTGCTTTTGGCCGACGCCGCCATAACACAACGAGTTGCAACAGATTCCAGCACTTTGACTAAGTCGTGTCCTGGTTTAGCCATTTATTAACCATGCTTGTCTCTAATTCCACCTGTGTTGCCCAGCGGCGGTTGTTGTCAAAGAGGGTCCGGGAGATGGCTGAGGTTTTGAACTTTCCAATGGAAAGAGTGCGCCAATCTGAAGGCAAGCAGAATGGCAAGCTCGGCGAAGTACTGATATTTCCGGGCATTCGTATTGAAAGAGGCGAATTCTCTTTGTCTGACCGCCTGCCGAAATCCAAGCGCAGGCGTACGAGAACCGCACCTGTCAAATGCGCTGGCGACGAGCGCTCATGAAACGCCTAGAGCGTGTCTTTCTTATGTGGAACCATTTGATGGTCCAAATCCGGTCACTCGGCTAGTTACAGAACGCAGCGCGATGTGGGTCATCGGGCAAGTTCAGTAACGACGTCCGATGGCCTGATTTGGGCCACCGAAGGCCGTGTGTGTGCGCCCGCTGGACGTCGTTATGCTCCGCTTGTGGTCAACCAGACCACGGCGCGAAGCATGCCTAGCCAGCAGGCGCAGAAACGCGGTCAAATGATTCCATATGACAAAGACACGCTCTGGGACCAATCGACATTTGCGGCCGCGGTGTTGGTATGGCCTATTTTGCCATCTGGTAGCTGCAAAGAGCGCACTAGTGGAGCCCCATTTCGCGCTACGAGCGACGGCGCCTACTGGCTAAACTGGCCGCGTCCCGCACGGGCTCGCATAGATTGGCCCACGGAAGCACCACTCGATGTCGATGATACCCGGCAGGTCCACCCTGCTCATCGCACGAAACTGAATCAATCCATACAGACCAACACGGCAACAATAAATGTCAATTGGTCCCAGAGCTTGTTCCGGAAAATCTGCACACTTTCCCGACTATACATGCTTCCATTCATACAATTAGTAGAAGATCCAAAAGCCGTATCGAGTCAGTATGACTCGATCATGCGCTGCGTTGGCGTTGCCGATACGCTCGTCCTAGGACCCTTTAACCTGGCATTGAGAACGGCTAAGTGCTTCGGCAACGCGTTTGCGCTCTTTTTCATTGATCAATGCGCTGCGTAGAACTGCGAGCCCTTTGACGTCGTCGGATAATACATTGATTTCGCCCAAGCCGGCCGGTTGCGCTGTCTCGCTCTCTGCGATCGGCGGACTGTCTCCTGAACTGCTAATCACGATCGACAAACTGTCCGCGTTCGCTTGTCTATCGTTGAGCGTGTAGATGACATCGCCCTGAAGCGAATAAATGTTAACCGACCAGTAACTCTCGGGAAATCTCGCAGTAAGTTGGATAGGCCCGCGCGAAAGGTCATACGCACAGACCGCATGAACCAGTTTGTTGTCACTGGATGAACTCAGACGATTGGCCTGCTCGGCGCTTAATGTCTGTAGCTTGTTGGTGCCAGTGACGGCGATCAGATTCTGATAAAGATTTTGGCTGTTGAAGTTGGGCCCAAACAGCACAAATGCCAAGTGGCAAGCGGCCGACAGAAGCAGCAATGAAACGAGCCAGAAGCTCCGTCCCGTCATTTGCACACCTGCCGCGACAAGGAGGGAAGTTCGCCGCTTAATGCAGCGTCACCGCCAAAATTGTTGATCGGATTATATATTCTCAAGAGCATGCCAAATTCGTCATTGCCAACTGGCTTAATCCAGTTGCCGGCCTGAATTTCCTTCGAAATGATGACGTTCACCGTACCATTTTCTTCGAACAGGACATCGTGTGAGCTGAGTGAATGGGAGGTGTCGACTGGTGCCGATTTGGTCTCGGCGGCAAAGCTCGCCAGGGTCCACCAACGTGACAGCGGTATCCTACCGCTGAACTGGTAAATGCAATCCGCATCTAGGGGTCTACCCTCCTTGTCGGTCGTTGCCTCTACTTCCACAGTCTCGAACTTGCTGAGAGGCAGCCTGCTCTGCGACATAAAATAGAAACGTGAGTAGGGGTCGATTGCGGTGGATCCGGCGCTGGGCCACCAAACCCATTCGCCCTTCGAACGCTTGAACAGCCCGGAATCACCATAAACAATGTAATTTGCCGACGAAACGCCGATGAATGCTGCCAGCGCGATGACAGACAGAAATTTAAAGGTTCCGGTCATCGTGCCCCCTCAATGAGCCCATCCAAACAAACCTGCTCCTGGAGTTTAGCGGCTTTCCAGCAACTTTCGCAGACGTTTCGAGTTTGTGCGCGCCCGTTTCTGCGATCGCTTGGCGGATCCAAAAATGCTGGGTTGATTGGAAGAAGTGCTTCGCTGGCGTGTCGTCCGCCGCGGTTTGGACTTGAACACTGAAAACATATCCTGCAGCACTTGCACAACGGCATCAGACCGTTTCGGTGGTCGAACGATTATGACTTCTTCGCTGCCAGGGTCGGCAGAACCGGACCGTGCGGCCTGCAGCACCGAAGATTCGCTCAAGGGTGTGTTGGGTGCCAACGGCAGATCAATGTCGCCTTGCTTTTCCGAAATGAATTTTGCGTAGCTGCCATCCAACGGAATTCCCGGGAGCGCAGTTGCAACTTTGGTTTTAAGCGCCTCCGACATCAGACGTTTCCATGTCATCGCCGGTAGCGAACCCCCTGTTGCGCGCTGGGTCGGCGTAAAATCATCATTGCCATACCAAACCCCGGTCACGTAGTGGGCGGTAAAACCAATGAACCAGGCATCTCGGTAGTTCTGCGTCGTTCCCGTTTTGCCGGCTTGCGGTGTGAAACCGAGTTGTGCACGCCTTCCGGTTCCCGACGTAACCACCTTGTTGAGCATAAAGTTCAGCTCAGAGATCTTCTCTTCTGATACGACCTGTTTTGCCCCAGAAGTATTGCGGCTGCGCTCGTAGATGATGTCGCCATTCGGGCGCCGCATCTCAAGAACCGCATAGGGCCTAGAAAGCCTTCCGCCGTTTGCAAACGTTGCATAGCCGGTCGTCAGATCCAGAACGGTGACCTCGTTGGTTCCTAACGGCAGCGATGGAACAGACAGCAGGTTTGACTGAATGCCGACCCTATGGGCGGTTTCAATAATCGGCTTGCGTCCGATCTGCATCATCAGACGGACCGGCACGGTATTATATGATTTCGCCAGGGCTCTCGTCAGCGTAGTGCGGCCAGCATAACGATGGGAGTAGTTTCGCGGCGACCAATTGCCGATCGTGACCGGCGCATCACGCACAATGGTTTTTGGATTGAACCCGTTGCGCAGTGCGGCAAGATATACAAATGGCTTGAACGCAGAACCCGGTTGGCGCAGCGCGTCGGTCGCCCGGTTGAACTGGCTGTTTTCGTAGTCGCGGCCGCCGACAATGGCTTTGATCGCTCCGTCCGGTTCCATCGTAACCAGAGCGGCCTGTGTCGCGCGGTACCTGACCGCCTCGGTATCTAACATGTCATTGATAATCTGCTGGGCCGCTTTCTGCATGCGCAGGTCAATGGTCGACTTCACCTCTATGACGTAATCTTTCTGCAGGTTCTGCTGTTCAATGATCTGCAGTGCTTCGCGGTACACCCAGTCCAGAAAATAATCAGGACTATAGAAATCCGATTGGTTAATGATGTTGGCTGTTTCACGCTGTGCCTGAAACATCTCACCTTGACTGATCGATCCAACCTCAAGCATTCGGCGCAAGACGACGCCGGCCCGGCCCTTCGCGTTCTCAATATTGACATGCGGTGCAAATTTTGACGGCGCCTTGAACAGGCCGGCTAGCATCGCCGCTTCTGATAGATTCACATCTCGTATCGACTTTCCGAAATAGAACTGAGCCGCTGCCTCGACACCATAGTTACCGCCGCCCAGATAAGAGCGGTCAAGGTACATCTTAAGGATTTCCTGCTTGCTCAGCCGCGCTTCAATCCACAATGCCAAAAACGCTTCGTGCACCTTGCGCCGCAGCGTTCGTTCCGGACTCAAAAACAGGTTCTTGGCCAGCTGCTGCGTCAGCGTAGAGCCGCCTTGGACCACGTCATTAGCCTTGGCATTGGCAAGCATCGCCCGCATGGTACCTTGGAAGTCGAGACCGAAATGCTGATAAAACCTGGCATCTTCAGTCGCCAGCACCGCATTAATAACATGCGGCGGAATGTCCTCGAGCGGTATTGCGTCATCCTGGCGGATACCGCGCCTGCCAACGATCTCACCGTTGATGTCGGTCACCGTTACCGCATATTGGCGATTCCGGTTCCAGACATCGTCTGTGCCGCTGAATGGCGGCAACGCGAACGTGATCAGACCAATTGCAAAGACCAATCCAAAAGTCGCCGCATCGTCCAAGAGGTCGACGAAAATCCGTTTGATGCCCCAGATACGAAACCGTTCCAGAAATGACGCATAAGCCGCCCAGGCACGCCGGGCCCCATCCCAAGCCTCGAAAAGTCCTGAGCTCACAAACGAGTCGAGACGCAGAAAGTATCGGTGAAACTTGCTGATTTTCTTTAGTTCTGACAAGGTCTTGGTTCGAACCTGTTGCTAAGCATGATATTAGCCAAGTGGCGCTATCACGTCCATATGTCAATCGTTGGGCCGCATGTTAAGTTAACCGTCTAGCCGCGACAAAGTTTGACAGCCAAAAAGGGGGAAACATGACATGCTCCGATGCTCGAGATCGGCAAATCACCATGATCACTTATTAACGAAAGAATGTCTGTGACCTCCAGTGAAAATCGTCAACAAAAACCTTTTTGGCAGCGAAAATCATTGCAAGAGATGTCTACTGGCGAATGGGAGTCTCTGTGTGACGGATGCGGCCGCTGTTGCCTGGTCAAACTGGAAGACGAAGACACCGGCGAAATTCACCACACATCGCTTTCCTGCGCATTGCTGGACACCGGCTCCTGCCGATGCACAGATTATGCCAATCGGCATGCCCGTGTTGATGATTGCGTCAAATTAAACGCCGGCAATGTTAAGTCACTCAATTGGTTGCCGGTTTCTTGCGCCTATCGCACCCTTGCCGAGGGCCGCGACCTGCCCTGGTGGCACCCACTTGTTTCCGGCACGCCGCAAACTGTGATCGATGCTGGCATTTCGGTGACAGGAAAAGTCAGGTCTGAAAACGGGATCGCTGAAGAAGATATGCCAGATTACATGGTGAAGTGGCCAAATTGGTGAGCGCCACTTGCCAGCGACTCCAAGCGGGCAAATTTGTGCAGAATTTGCGCAGACTTGCATGAAAAACCCGAGGGTTGTCTGAAACGATTGCACATGCCGCGTGCATTGTCTGGCAATGAAGTCATCGCGTCCAGCGCCTGCAATCCCCTACCGCATCCAGCAGGATGCCTGGTGGCTTCGTTCACACCCACCACCAAGGCACTCGGCTGAGATCAAATCCCTCCGCTTGATCGAACGGCATCAGTCGAGTGCCGACCTCGTCATTCTTCGACATTCACCGGCCTGCCGCACGGTGACCGGACCACAGCCCAATGAAAGCAGGCGCTGAACAGCAAACGCTTATTGCGCAGATCCGTCCAACTTCTCAACTTCATCTGCAGATCCTATTGGCAGTTACCCTTGTTGGGTTGGCCGACTGGCTGTTTTTCGACCACTCTGTCGGCATCAGCTATACAATGTTCCTGATCGCTGTTGCTGGCGGTGTTGCCATTGCGAACAACCGCAAGATCGAGCACCGTGACCTGATCAAGGCAGTTGGCGTACTTGTCATTTCGGTATTGCCTGGACTGCAGGCATTCAATCCGCTCACCGCGACGAGCGGTTTCTTGGGTCTTGCTGCATTCACACTCACTGTGCATCGGCAGTTGCGCGGCGATATCGTGCCGGTTCTTCTGGCTTTCGGAACGTTCGTGCTGCACATACCGGTTGGTTTGCTGGTTGATGCAAACCGCATGTTAAGGATTTCCCGCCGCCGGAATTTCATGGCAGGTCGTGGACGGCGATTGCAGGTCTGGATCGTGCCGGTGCTGTTCAGCTTGGTCTTTTTGGGTCTGTTTTCTAGTGCCAATCCACTCATTGCGAATTGGTTGACCGAATTGGATTTCGTCGCATTGATCAACAAAATCAACAGTATCCGAATTGGATTCTGGTGCGCCGCCGCGACCCTGTGCTGGCCGTTCATCCGCCGTCGAACCGTGCGAAAAACCATCAGGGGCTCAGGCCTTTGTGCTCCCGACGAGCATCCCGGTGCGCCAATGCGTATCGATCTGTTCGGCGAGCCATCGATCTTTCGCTCCTTATTGTTGTTCAATCTTCTCTTTGCTGTCCAAATCGCTCTCGACGCAACGTATCTTTGGGCCAGCACGGAATTGCCG
>JAEKFU010000584.1 GCA_016522385.1 Pseudomonadota bacterium | reverse complement strand
CCAGAAAACCGTCCGGATTGCCAAATTTCGCCGGATCTAGCGCCAGGATCAGCTCACCACCCTTGGGTGGACCGCCGCCGCCAGCATCATCGGCCTGTGATTCAATGCTCAAGAAATCACCGATCAGCGGACCGCACAGCAACTCGACCATCATTGCCAGCGATGCACCCTTGTAGCCGCCGAACCCCAGTTGGGCGCCTTTAAGCACAACGTTGGGATCGCTCGTTGCCTCGCCATCCGGTCCGATGCCGGCGGTCTCCGGCACATCATGTCCATCACGCGCCGCGATCTGGATCTCGCCCCGCGCCATCGCTGAAGACGCCTGATCGAACACCATCGGCAGCGCGTCCTTGCGCGGCCAGGCAAAGCCCATCGGATTGGTGCCGTACAGCGGCTTGATGCCGCCGGCCGGCGCCACATAAGGGTAAGAGGCGGTGAACGCGAAGGCGCACAGGCCGTCCATCGCCAGCTTCTCGATTTCCGGCCATAGGGCCGCGATGTGAAACATGTTGACAAAAGCCAATGCCGCTATGCCGTTCTGCTGGGCACACTCGACCAGCGGTTGATGCGCCATCTGCTGCCCGAGCGGCGCAAACCCGCCGTCGCCATCAACCCGGATCACCGCCGGCGCCAGTTTTTCGATCGTCGGTTTGGCCTTACCGTTTGCCCGACCGGTTTTCACACCCTTGGTATACCAGGGCAACCTGAACAGTCCGTGCGCATGGCACAGATCACCCTCTGCCTGAATCATCCGGTCAGAAGTCGCACGGGCATTCGCCTCATCGCAGCCATTCGCCAAAAGGCATCGCATCGACAACGCATGGCCTTCTTCAAGGCTCAAATGGACCTGGCTCATAATTCCTCCCCCGCCACTGTTGCGGCAATCTCGTCAAGTGACACCAAAACTCTAGCCGCTGGTTTCGGCGGCCGTTCAATCATGATCACCGGCAGGTCGAGCCTGCGCGCTGCATCGATCTTGCTGCGTGCCGGCCCACCGGCATTCTTGCTCACCAAAACCGTGACCTGTTCATCGCGCATAAGCGCCATTTCATCTTCAATGGAAAACGGCGGCCTCGCCAGGATGATGTGCCAGTTGGCCGGCACATCGCCGCCCGGTGCTTCGATCATCCGCGCCACCACGCGTACATCCTGACGCACTGCAAACATGCCGATCTCCTTGCGCCCAATGGTCACGAAGGCGCACGCGCCGCGATCAAGCTTGCTGACGGCGTCAGCGGTATCGCCAACCGAAATCCATCGGTCATCCTCTTGCGCCTGCCACGCAGGACGCTCAAAGCGCAGATAGGGCACCCCCGATGCCTGCGACGCTTCGGCACCATTCGACGAAATCTGAACCGCAAACGGGTGCGTCGCATCCACCAGCACATTGATGCGCATCGCCGACAAATAGTCTGCCAGCCCCTGCGCGCCGCCAAAGCCGCCGATGCGCACGTCACCGGCCGGCACCGTCGGGCGCGATGTTACACCGGCCAATGACGAGACCACATGATGTCCTTGCGCGACCAACTGCTCAGCCAGCCTGCGCGCATCACCCGTGCCACCAAGAATGAGAACCCGTTTTGCCACTTCAGCTTGCCCGTCCGATGACGCCTCCATCGCGATCAACCACCACGATGTCCAGCTCCACGTCGCTGCCGCGCAGCACACGATAGCCGGCTTCCATCGCATTGTTTGCGATGTCCGAAGCCAAATCGATATCCGCTGCGCGCGCCAGTTCATAGGCCTGATTGGCGGTGTTTGCAGCGCGCACCTGCTCGACCAGTTCTGCACCACCATCCAGCAGCTCGACCCGCCGCGCCAGCCAATCAAAATCCACCTGACTGCGGCCGGAGTGCAGATCCATCGCTCCCTGCGCCATCTTGGTCATTTTACCGAAACCTCCAGCCACCGTGACCTTTGGCAATGGATGGTCGCGGATGTATTTCAGCATCCCGCCGACAAAGTCACCCATGTCGATCAGGGCCTGGTTCGGCAAGTCATAGAACGCCTGGACGCTGGCCTCCGATGTAGATCCCGTCGCACCGGCAATGTGCTCCATCCCCTCAGCAAGCGCAACGTCAATGCCCCGGTGAATGGAGGAGATCCAGGCAGCGCAGGAAAATGGATTGACGATGCCAGTGGTACCAAGGATCGACAGCCCACCAACAATACCGAGCCGCGGATTCCAGGTCTTCTCGGCCAGCTTTTCACCTCCCGGTACCGATATTTCAATAGCCACATCGCCCGGCGCGTCGTGAATTCTGGCAATTTCATCTATCACAGCGCGCATCATCTGCCGCGGTATCGGATTGATCGCCGGTTCTCCCGGCGGTATCGGCAATCCGTCCTTCGTCACCTTGCCGACGCCATCGCCAGCTTTGAACGTCACTCCTGATCCAGCTTGGCCAAACCCCACTGTCGAGATGATTGTCGCGCCATGCGTGACATCCGGGTCGTCACCGGCGTCCTTGACGATACCTGCCTGCGCCCAGCCATCGCCCGTGCCCTCTACGGTCAAGGCAAAGCAGGGCATTTGCCCTTTGGGCAGGGTGATCGTTACCGGATCGGGAAACTCACCGGTGAGCAATGCCGTAAACGCGGCCTTCGTTGCCGCTGTCGCACATGCGCCAGTCGTCCACCCACGTCTTAATTCTCTTGCCGGCTTTGCATTGGTTTTTGCCATGAGTAGTCGTTATATAGACAGCATAGTTTGAAGCATAGGAGCATCGGTACGCAGCGATGCCGACAGGTTCCCCAAATACGCTAAAGGGTTGGGCCACCATGGACGGCGCGGAAGGCTTCGCACGCCTAGATACCGAGAATTTCCCGACCTTCGAACCCGGCACCGTCTGGCTGGTCGGCGCCGGTCCAGGTGCGCCCGGGCTCATGTCGCTGCTCGCCTATCACGCCATGCAGACCTGCGATATCGTCGTCTACGACGCGCTGGTCAATCCCGACATTCTGCGCTGGGTGCGTCCCGGTGCAGAGCTGCAATATGCTGGCAAACGTGGTGGCAAGCCATCGCCGCAACAGCGCGATATTACGCTGCGCCTGATCGAGCTTGCCAAGGCCGGCAAGCGGGTCCTGCGTCTAAAGGGCGGTGACCCATTCATGTTCGGCCGCGGTGGCGAGGAATCTCAGAACCTGGCCAAAGCCGGCGTGCCGTTCCGCATAGTGCCCGGCATCACGGCCGGAGTCGGCGGTCTGGCCTATGCTGGCGTCCCGACAACACACCGCGACCTCAACCATTCTGTCACATTCCTGACCGGTCACGACGCCACCGGCACCATGCCGGCCAATGTCGACTGGGGCGCGGTTGCCAAGGCCTCGCCAGTGATTGTCATGTATATGGCGGTCAAGAATTGCGCCGAGATATCCCGCGCCCTGCTCGCCGGTGGACGCGACCCGGATGACACGCTCACTTTCGTTTCCAATGCCACCTTGCCGAACCAGACGGTAATGACAACGCCGCTCGGCGAAGTCGAAAATTTTCTTGAGCAAAACATGCCGCCGACACCGGCAATCGTTATCGTCGGCAAGGTCGACCGGTGGCGTGAAATCCTCGACTGGTACGCAGACACCCAGCGGGAGAACCCGATTGGCTGACGCCAAGGTTGTGGAAAGCATGCAAAAGCTGATGAGCACAACGCCTCGGAGCCGTCAATAATGGCTAAGGCGTTGGTCATTGCCGCCCCGTCCTCTGGCAGCGGAAAGACGGTAGTGACACTGGCACTTCTACGCGCGCTCGTACGTCAAGGTGTGGCCATCGCCTCGGCAAAGGTCGGCCCCGACTATATCGACCCACGCTTCCATGCTGCCGCCACCGCTCGCCCTTGCTACAACCTCGATCAATGGGCCATGCGCCCGACCACCCTGGCCGGACATTTGGCCACTTTATCGAAGGACGCCGAATTAATTGTCATCGAAGGTGTCATGGGCCTGTTTGACGGGCCAGAGACTGGCAAGGGGTCTACTGCCGACCTCGCCGTAGGTCTCGGGTTGCCTGTTATCTTGGTCGTCGACTGCAGCCATCAGGCGCAATCAGTGGCGGCACTCGTGTCGGGTTTTTCGACCTTCAACAAGGATCTCGCGCTGGCCGGTGTCATCCTCAACTACGTCTCGAGCCCCCGCCACACCGAATTGCTGACAGCCGCGCTGACGGCCATTGGCATAAATGTGGTCGGCGCTGTGCCGCGTGTCGACAATCTTGCATTGCCGTCACGCCATCTCGGTCTGGTACAGGCTGGCGAACATCCCGAACTGGATCGATTCCTTGAACAGGCCGCCGGCATCGTCGAGAGAACGGTCCGACTTGACACCTTGCAGGATCTCGCCGGTGACGTACCTGACTCATCTGCCGGAGGGTCACCTTTGCCGCCGATCGGCCAGCGCATTGCCGTTGCCGATGATGAAGCATTCGGCTTTGCCTATCCGCACCTTCTGGCCGGTTGGCATGACGCAGGTGCCGAGCTCACATTCTTTTCGCCACTCGCCAATGAGGGTCCGAGCGATGATGCCGATGCAGTTTTCTTACCTGGCGGCTACCCCGAATTGCACGGACTGCGATTGTCGACCAATGCCGGCTTTCTCAGTGGTCTGCGGAATGCCGCGCGCCGCAATGCGATGATCTATGGCGAATGCGGCGGCTACATGGTGTTGGGTGACTACATCATAGACGAGGGCGGCGAGCGCCACGCCATGGCGGGCCTCCTGCCGCTCGGCACATCGTTCAAGAAACGCAAACTGCAGTTGGGTTACCGACATCTGAAACCACACGGCCCACTTCCAGTCGCCGATGAAGCACGCGGCCATGAATTTCATTTCTCGACAATTGACTGGCAAGGCGAAGCTGAACCGTTGTTCGAAGCAGAAGACACAGCCGGCCGGCCTCTCGGTTCCATTGGCATGCGCGTCGGCATGGTGATGGGCTCCTATGCCCACATCATCGATCAGGTCTGAACCACATGCCCGCTCGCGCCATCATGCTGCAAGGCACAGGTTCTGACGTCGGTAAATCCCTGATTGCGGCCGGACTGGCGAGATGCTTTGCCGATCGTGGCCTCAAGGTCGCCCCCTTCAAGCCGCAGAACATGTCGAACAATGCCGCCGTCACCTGCGATGGCGGCGAGATCGGCCGCGCCCAGGCATTGCAGGCACGTGCCGCGAGAATTGATCCAAGCGTGCATATGAATCCGATTCTGCTCAAACCGGAATCCACGACCGGTGCCCAGGTCATTGTACAGGGTGCCCGCACTCGGTCGATGAACGCACGCGAGTTCTTCAGGATACGCGAGAGTTTCATACCACAGATCCTCGAGAGCTTTCAGCGGCTTGCCGGGCAGACCGACCTTATCATCGTCGAGGGTGCCGGTTCGCCGGCCGAGGTCAACCTGCGCGATGGTGACATCGCCAATATGGGATTTGC
>JAEKFU010000512.1 GCA_016522385.1 Pseudomonadota bacterium | reverse complement strand
CCACACGGGTGCGCCGACGGGTTCGCGAGACGGCGCTAAAAGTAAATCATAAGCAGGTGCCGGCCTACTATGATGAGGTCATCCGCGACTTTTATCTGGCTGGCCGGCAAGCCAGCCCCGGCAGCGGTGATGCAAAGACGGCCAGCCCGAGCGGGTCTGCTGGCAGCAACGCAAATCTGGCTTGTCAGCGTGCAATCCTGGACGACACAATAGAGGGCTATGAGGCGTATCTACGACAATTCCCCGGCTCGGCCTGCCACACCCGCATACAAAGCCTTTTTGAAGCCAAAGTGGAAAAGATCCAGTGGGACAAGGCGCGCGCGGCCCATTCAATTGCAGGCTACCGCAGCTATCTGATCGCTTTTTCAGACGGCATCTACGCAGGGGAGGCACGTAACCAGCTGCAATCGCTGACCAAAACCGCAACGGTAAGGCCCAAAGAGACCCCTGAGCTAAGAGTCACCGATCCTGATATATCGCGCGACGACGATCTTCTGCAGAGCCTGGAAGGCTATGATGTCTATGGCTATGATTTCAGGCAGCTGAAGCGGGTCAGCATGAACCGGTGCATCGCCAATTGTGAAGCGGACCAGCGCTGCAGGGCATTCACCTACAATGTCGTGCATCGTCTGTGTTTTCTTAAGGAGGCGGTCGGCACCTTGATGCCCAACTATGAAGCGGTGTCTGGTGCCAGGCTTTCAGATCTGGTTGACGTTGAACCGTCAACGATCCGTATTTACCAGAACCAGGATGTGCCGGCGCACGACTATCGATCGATCCGCCGGACTGAGTTCTTATCTTGCTACAAGGCTTGCGAAGCCGACAGCCGGTGCCGAAGTTTCGCCTATGTCCTGCGTCAGGGGAGCTGCTGGTTGAAGTCCGGGTCACAACCGGCCAGGCGCAAGAAGGGTGTTGTTCTCGGGATATGGGACTAGGGTCCATTGAAAATCAGGATTGTCCGCCTTCTGCGACTTCTCATGGCTTCCGCGTTTGCCAACGCGGTTCTTTCAGCGATGGCGCAAGCCTCGTGCATCGAGGCCAAATCGGTAACCTCGCCACATCAGTTATATGGCCAGCTGGTAATGGTGGGATTCACTGGCAGCGTGATCTCACATCGTGGTGTGAAACAGGCCTTGCTGGATATCGAAGAGGGCTACGCCGGTGGGTTGGTGTTCTTTGGCCGGAACATATCGAACGTCAAGCAAATCCGGGCGCTGACCGATCATCTGAAGCCTGACACTGCACTGTTTACGCCGTTCCTGGCAATTGATGAAGAAGGAGGCAAAGTCGAGCGGCTCACGCAGCGCCAGGGCTTTGCCAAACACCCGAGTGCGGCGGCAATCGTATCGCGCGGACCAAAAGCGGCACGCGAAATTTACGCCAGTATGGCCGGAGACGTCGCGGCAGCCGGTTTCAATTTCAACCTGGGGCCTGTGGTCGACTTAAACCTGCGCAAGAACAACCCGGTTATTGGGTCTCTGGGGCGATCCTTCGGCAGCGATCCGGAAGTGGTCGCCGAATATGCACAGATGTTTGTCGAGGCGCATCGCAAAGCAGGAATCGCGACGGCGCTTAAGCACTTTCCTGGGCATGGTTCAAGCCGCACGGACAGTCACAAGTCTGTCGTCAATGTCACCAGTGATTGGCGCGAGCAAGAGTTGCAACCGTATCGGGAATTGATCAGGGACGACATGGCTGATGCGGTAATGATCACGCATCTGGTGAACCACAAGCGCTGGAGTAAGGACAACCTGCCCGCGACGTTGTCCGGCGAAGCGGTGATCATACTGCGTCAGGAGCTTGATTTTGACGGTGTTGTCTTGTCGGACGACTTGCAGATGGAGGCTGTCGCCGGGGATTACTCGTTGGCTTCAGCAATCGTGCGTGCGCTGGATGCCGGCAACGATATTGTCCTGATCGGCAATGTGCTGCGCCATCAACCTGACGTTGCCCGCTTCACCGTAGGTGTGATCGAAAATGCGGTCGCGTCGGGCGAACTGAATCTTGCCCGGCTGGAAGAGTCGTTTTGTCGCGTCATCGCCCTAAAAAGGACGCTGGCGCAACGTCGCCAGCAACGGTGATCGGGGTTCACTAAGGCTTGGCGACGGTATTCCGCAATGTGCCGACGCCCTCGATTTCAACCTCGACAACGTCGCCGGGCTTCAGGGGGCCGGTTTTGCCCGGAGTTCCGGTATAGATTACATCGCCCGGCTGCAGGGTCATGTAGCGGGACAATTCCGCGATGATCTTGGCGCAGGATCTGATCATCTTGCTCGTGGAGGACATTTGCACGACCTTGCCGTTGACGCGGGTTTCAAGATCGAGACGGTCGTAATCTAGACCGGCCACGATGAGCGGTCCAAGCGGGCTCATACTGTCACTACCTTTGGCCTTCAGCACGACGAACGGCGACGTGCCAAATCCGCGTTCGGTAACGTCATTGCCGGCGGTGACGCCGAAAACGTATTTCAGGGCGTCTCTTTCTGAAACGTTCCTAGCAGTGGCGCCCATCACGATGGCCAATTCGCCTTCATAGTGC
>JAEKFU010000482.1 GCA_016522385.1 Pseudomonadota bacterium | reverse complement strand
GCCCAGAAGATCATCTAGCAGGTACGTTTCGCCGTTGGCGGATGCTACCGTAAATTGCGGAAACGCCTGCCCGGTTAATCCTTTTCCCGCCGCGCAACTCGCCGATGCCCTCCATCCCGCGCTATAGACTGCTTCCGGCTTTGGCCGCAATGTCGTCGACTGGTCTAAAAGCGTCTGTCCGTCCATCAGACTTTCCCGGATCTTGCGCTTGGTGGCACCGTCCAGCCCCTGCTTGGGCATGACAATCTGGCCAAGCGCTACTGCATAGTTGATCATGTCTGTGATCGGGCCCTTACGCTCGGTTGCGTAGGTATCGACGATCGACGGCGATGTGGTGCCATTGATTGCAAGCTTCAGCTTCCAGGCTACGTTGAATGCATCCCGCAAACCTGCATTCATCCCCTGGCCGGCGAATGGCGGCGACAGGTGAGCGGCATCTCCCAAAAGGGCAATCCGGCCAACCGAAAGGCGCTCTGCGACACGCGCGTGGAATGTATAGACCGCAGCGCGCAGGATATCTTCGTCAGGCACGATCCTGAAGCGGTTGAGTACCGATCTGATGGTTCCGCGCCTCGCCATGTCTTGGGGTTCCTCACCAGGCATGATCATGAATTCATATCGACGTCCGCCATTGGGCGCCGGTATGGAGACCATGGGTCTCATGGGATCGCAGAAGAACTTTGAAAACCGATCACGGTCCGGATCGTTAGCGGTGTCAATCACCACCCAGTCACGTGCATCGGTCATTCCCGGCATCGGGATGCGCAGTTGTTCGCGTATGTCTGAACGCGCGCCGTCGCAGGCAAGCAGGAAGCCGCACGAAATCTCATGCCGGCGGCCATCTGAAAGCTGCAATTGAGCCGTGACCTGGTCTTCGCCGTTGGTCACGGACAAGACTCGCGATCTGAACATCTTGCGGACATGGGAGAAACGATCCAATCCATCGGCAAGAATGCGCTCAAGTTCCGGCTGCAGAAATGAATTGCGACGCGGGTAACCATGGCGTGTGATCGGTGACTCAACTTCGGCAAAACAGCTGCCATCCGGGGCATAGTATCGTGCGCCGTACCCCAATATCACGCGCGCGACCACGTCGTCGGCCAACCGCACGGCTTGCAGGGCGCGCAAGCCTTCATCGTCAAGCAGTATTGCCTTGGGAAGGTCGGAGGTCGTCTCATTCTGCTCGACCAGCAGGGCTTCGATACCATATGTGCCGAGCAGATTTGCGCTGAGGAGACCGGTTGGTCCAGCCCCCACGATGAGCACCGGGACATGGGACGGCAGCGCAGATACGCCCGCCACCGGATCAGACCTCTTCGGCTCTCGCGTTTTCGATGCGTTCACCGCGGGCGTTCACATACGTGCCATCGCTGTCTATGTTCGCCATTTCGCAGAAGATCTCGATCCGGTGGTTGTCCGGATCAAGCACGTAGAAGGATTCATTTTCACCCCAGGATCCGTCACCGCGTGGGTCCCACGGGCTATGTACGACAGGACCGCGGACAATCTTTAGTCCCAGATCCTCGGCTTTGTTCAGCATGGTGAGCCAAGCGGCTCGGTCTTTGCATTCGAATGCGAAGTGATGAAATGACGGTGGACCGACTCGGTCCGCGCTTGGTGTTTCGGGCCGCGGCTCATAGGACTTGACCGGGTTGTGTACCAAAACCAGGTCGTGGTGCACCGATCCCAGTCGCATGAAGCATAGCTCCACCGGAATGGCCTCGACTTCACCGGCCGGGTGACGTTCGCTTAGTTTCATGTCCAAAAAGCTTCTGTAAAACTCAATCGACCGCTCCATGTCGACGACTTCAAGGGCCAGATGCTGCATTCTGAATACTAGGTTATCTGTCATGTCCTGCTCGACATTCTCTGCAAGTCCCGTCAGATTGATCGCGACGATAGGCGGTAATGACGGATCCGGAAATGTTGCACCCCGGCATGCGACTGAATTCCGCTGCCGGATTATTGAAACCAATCATGCGTTCAGCGCGTTCAATTCCAAGCTAAGCCGGCGGGCTGCGGTCGTCCAGTCATATAGCTCTTCTACCGCTCGCCGCAGCGTTTTCTTGTGAACACCGCCCAGTGCCAGAGCAGCCTGCGAATTTGCAACAATGTCAGCAACCGTTTGAGATGTGTCGTTGCTGAGCCGCATGAAATCCGCATCCTCAGACGGCAGGCTGTTAGCAACAGAATCGATATGTGCGGCCATCCCTGCAAAATATGTGCCCAAAGGGAAACAGCCGCAGGCCAGCGCCTCAAGGAGAACAAGCGGTCCGGCCTCAGGCACGATGGAAGGAAAAATGGCAACATCGCAGCACGGCATGAGATACTTCAGCTCCGAGTGCGTGAGGTATCCGGTAAAGACCACCCGCTCTGGAGAGATGACCTTGCCGGCAGTTTCGAAATAGTTGCTGAGTTCACCGCGAGATTCCAAAGCTTCTAGGAACAGGCACACTTCTTCAAACGGCTTTTTCGGCCCGCCCGTGAGTTCGTCTCCCCACTTCGCAATATTCCTGACAAGGCCATCGGCATCATTTTCCAGCGCCCACAGCAAGGCTTCCATGACCGGTCGGAGCGGGCCATGGCCGGTTACGATCAAGCGAACGTTGGGATGTGTTGCCAGAATTTGCGGCAGCGCAGCGACAATGCTCTGAAGTCCTTTGCTCGAAATCAACCTGCCAACAAAAAGCAGTACGAGGTCCTTTTCCCAGTCGATGCATGCGAGCTTCTTCTCAATGTCAGCATCGGGCAGCTTCGTCGTGTACTCGCGCATGGCCGCCAGGATGGACGAAAGGGTCTGGCGATCGATATCGGCGTGAAATCGCTTACGCTGTTGGTTCAAAATGTCGGGTGGCATACCCCTCTTGCGGTCAACCAAACCGGTATTCAATGCTGTGATGTTCCCGCGGCGGTCTTTGTGATCGATCAGCCCAAAGACGCCCGTGTCCACCCCCAGATTGATGGTCTCGATCTTCTGTTCGATGTCGTTCTGCTCGGGAAACGTCTCGATGATGCGCTGGCGCATCTCATCGCCCTGAACAAAAAGTCGGGTCGCCCGTCTGAATGCGCTGGCCGCAAGTGACCGATAACGCTGATCTTTCTTCACAACATACTCAATGGCGCTGCCGTGCGGCATGATCGCGAAAGGAACACCAGTCGAGACGCTGACCCGCTCGGCAACCACGGACATGAGTACGGCATGGTTGGCAAGTATCGAAGTTATGCCGTGCTCCTGCACCACGCTCGTGACCGCCGCAACGTTGTGAGTGAGATATGTCTCGATCTCGTCATCGGAAAGCTTCACCATGGGCACGACATTGGAGAACTCCTCGTAACGGTCGGGCGTGCTGACATAGACGGGGAGCATGTTGCCAAGCCGTGGTTTGTGCATGACGCAGGAAGCCCGATAGGGCGTGTCACGTTCGAATATGGTTTTTCGTGAACCGTCCGTGTCGTAGACATGGGCAGCAGTGATGAAATCAAAGGCTTCAGGATGAGGCTCCTGGCATACCAGATGAATATCCTGTCCCACCCGACAAAGCGCCTGCGCCATGGCTCGGGTCCACACGTTGCTGCCTGAACCATCCAGCAGGTAGCCGTGCAATATGCAGATCATCTGTTCCTGCTCCTCTGCATGGTGTGGCTGGGTGTAGGTATTTCAGTTTGTATCTATGCACTGTTTCGCGCCAGCACCTCAACCGTGATACTCAACAGACCCTAGATCAATAGGTGACACGATGATCACAAGGCGCATGTTCCTCCGTCGGATCGAGTCCGCCGGCGGCTACGGTGCGGCATTCCTCGCCATGCAGGCGATGGGGTTGTTGCCGGAAGAACTGGCTTACGC
>JAEKFU010000479.1 GCA_016522385.1 Pseudomonadota bacterium | reverse complement strand
GGCCAGACTCGGCAAAGGCCCGGAAATCTTCTATTTCATAAGGCGAGACTGCTGGGGCAAGGGCGTGGCGTTCGAGGCCGTCCGGCGCATGTGTCGGTATCTTTTCGACGAAGTGCGGGCGGCCGCGCTGGAGGCATCAATTTATGCGGAACTCAACCCCGGCTCGGTGCGGCTGGCCGAGAAACTCGGCATGCGGGCTGCCGGCCGTGTCACCCTGCGCGAACACGGGCTTGGGGACGAACGGATCGAGGAGGTCGTCCGGTTTGATTTGTGGCGCGTGCGTGTAGCGCCGGCCGAACGGTTGAATTCGATACTGGCAGAAGCCGCGTTCCGGATTGGCCAGACACTGGCAGAAAATCTGTCATCGCCGCAAGCGCGCAGAGCCGCGTTGCTGGATCAGTTGCGCGCGCGCGGGCACATCGAAACTTCCGCTGCCGAATTGGTGGATCTCAAACTGGCCGAAGGTGCTGAAGCCAAGGGCCTTGCGCTTTATCGCATGCATCGGCACGAATTTACCGTATAGCCAAGGCGCACGATGATGAACAAGGAGTTCACAATCAGGCTGGCGACACTGGAAGACGAGGACAAGGTCAGCGCGCTACTGAAAGCCTCCTATTCGGTGCTGATGGGGCCGGCCTATGACAAAGCAATGTTCAGCCTGGCGCTACCGGTAATGGCTCGAGCCAATCCGAGGCTCTTGAAAACGACGTCCTACTATGTTGCCGAAGCCGCTGACGGCCTGCTGGCCGGTTGCGGCGGGTGGACACACGCTCGGCCCGGCACCGGTGAAGTAGAGCCGCAATTGGCGCATATCCGACATTTCGGCACCCACCCCGCCTGGACCGGTAAGGGCGTCGGACGGGCGTTGTTCGATACCTGCGTCAAGGCGGCTGAAGCGGCCGGTGTCCGGCAGTTCGAATGTTACGCCAGCCTCAATGCCGAAGGATTCTATCGCGCGCTCGGCTTCAAGGAAATTCGGCGGACCGACATTCCTATGGGACCGGATGTCAGCCTGCCGTCCATCGTGATGCGGTGCGCGATTTGAAACACTAAGGGTCCTCTATCACATTCCTGGTCAACAGGCGGACCCACATGTTCTATGTAATTGTGAGCGATGATTGCCAGTTATTACGTCGTCACGCGGCATACGGTCTGCGGGAATGTCCGAAGAGGGCCGCGAGGCCTCAAAGGCAGCATCTACCCGACTGATCCCGATGTCCTTTAGGATGCGGTCATCAAGTGAGGCCAGCATGCGCCGCTCCTCGGCGATCTGACGCCGTGTTTCAAGTGTACGCACAAAGCGCGCCAGCCGGCGGGTCAACTTGTTAGAGAACACGCCCCAGTGTCTGCCAAAGGTGAGCAGTGACATAAACAAACTCCAATCTTTCATGGCCGAGATTTGGGTATTCACGCCAGGAATCTAAAACGAATGTTTTGAATGAAACCGATCAACAAAGCTGATGGATTAGGGTGTGTCGCCACACCCCAGGCTCACGGGGCCAGCGTGAACAATTCCTGCGGCTCGGGGATGCCGCGCAGCATGTAGCGCCCAAGGGAAATGAGATCGTCGCGGTCGGCCAAGGCCGGACGGGCAGCCTGGGCAGAAAAGACAAGATCTTGCCCAAGCGGTTTGCACATGTCCAGGATGCGGGCGGCCGCATTGACGGCCGGACCGATCACGGTGAAATCAAGCCGGTCCTCGGCACCGATATTGCCGTAAAGAACGTCGCCGGCATGCAACGAGAGTGTGAAGCCGGTGTGTGGTAGGCCGCCTTGTTCGCGCTGGCGGCTGAGGTCGTGCATGACATTGCGAAGCCTCGCAGCGGCTGCAATCGCGGCATGGCATGCCTCTTGTTGTTCGGCGAAAGCGAAAATGGCGAGCAGCCCGTCTCCCATGAATTTCATGACCTGTCCGCGATTTTCCCGGATGACCGAGACGACGGCACCAAAATAATCGTTGAGCATTGCGATGACCGCAGGCCCCGGGTTTGTTTCGGCCAGCGTGGTGAACCCCTGCAGGTCGAAGTACCAAATCACCGCCCGGATGGTTTCCAGAGAGCCGCGTTGAATATCACCGGACAGAACGCGCGCGCCGGCATCCGGTCCGAGATATGTGGCCAGCAGATCGCGGCCCGTCTGCCGGTTTGACGCCGACTTGAGGGCCAATGCGAGCGGCGGCATCAACTGGCGCAGAATAGCGATCTCGCGGTCGGAAAAACCGCCTTCGGCATCGCTGGTCCAGGAAATGATCATACCCTCCGGCGGGTCGTTGGGATCGCTGGATTTCGACCCCAGCTCTTGAGTGAATCCTTTTGCTGCGGCGAAATAGTCGGTGAACCCTTGCGTATGAAGATCAGCCAATATCGGAAACCGCTGTTCGTCTGGGCGGCCGGTGAGCGGTGCCCGGAACTCCATCAAGCCCTTTTTGAGCATGTCGTAGAAAGGACTGTTTACCCATTGCAGGCGTGGAACAGATTCCCGGGTGTAATTCTGCCGGACGATACTTTTGCCGTTGCGGTACCAGTCAAAACCAAGACCGCCGAATACCGGATGCAAGGCGCGCAGGGCGACATGGATGCGCGCAACCGACACACCGGCATCCACCAGCCTGGTGCAATAGCCTTCCAACAACTGCTCCTGCGAGATATCCGCCAGACCTTGCGACAGCAGCCAGGCGCTGATGTCTGCCACGACATCGCCCATTTGACGATCGCTCTGCGACAGTTTTGTCACGGATCAACCCGCACCCGAATCTTCAACAGACCCTAGCCTTCATCGTCCGGATGTCCATAAGTGCAGAAGACACCGCCGACATATTCGATTGCCGGGTCGAACGGATCGCCGGGTTCTGTCTTGGCCTCGACCCTGGCCCGGTGGTCCTCGGCTGAGTCCTTGGGGCAAAAGCCGAGATGGGCAGCACTTTCGTTGGAAAAGAACACCTCGCGATTGTCGGAGATACCATAGACCACGGTATGACCGATGCGCTCGACAACCAGGCAACGCTCAACCAGTTGCACCAAATCATCGAAGCTTAACCAGGTCGCCAAATGCCGCCGGTCTGACGGTTCGGAAAAACAAGAATTAATACGCAGGCAGGCCGATTCAATGCCAAATTTATGGAAGTACATGATTGCCAGGTCCTCCACAAAGCACTTGGAAACGCCATAAAGCGAGTCCGGCCGATGCCCGGTACGGGTATCGGCACCCTCTTCGCGGCGGACATAGCCGACGGCATGGATCGAGCTGGCATAAACAATGCGCTTGATACCATGCCGGCGTGCGGCCTCGTAGACGTTGTAGCCGCCCTTGATCGAACTTTCGAGGACTTCCGCCCAGGGCCGCTCGACCGGCGCGGCGCCGAAGTGAACGACAGCATCGCAGCCTTCGACGACTTTCATGACGGCATCGAAGTCACCCAGCTCGCAAGGCGCGATCTCTTCATTGGCATTCGCCTCGCCCATGTCGGCCCGGTCGGTGAGCCGTATTGTCGTGGCAAGTGGTGCAAGGCCGGTGCGCAGAACTGTGCCCAGGTTGCCGGCAGCCCCGGTGATCAGCAGGCGATTGAAACGTGGCATTGTGGTCGGTTCCTCGGAAATAGTACGAACGCCCGTGTTTAAGTGGTTTGCTGGGTTGAGATCAATGCATCGTCAGGGGTAAAAGTTGCAAAGGCGCAGCGGCCACGGCCTATTGCCGCCGCAAGATATACCGTATTGCCAAAGCCTCCAAGTACGTCGTCTATCCGGCACATCGGCTCAGGCCGCGTCTGCAGGCCGCGCGGGCTTGTCGTGTGCGGCGGATGTTCCGTGATCGCCTGCGCACGCTGAAAAAAGCACCGCGGTCGTTCCTGTTGTCCCCGTCAGGTTCACCGCGCCCGCCCGTAAAAGCCGATACGCTCCTCGTCGGAGAACACCACGCCCGGCCGCTCATAGTAAGAGAACACCGCAATCATGCGTTCGCGTTCGCCGCCAACGGGGGTCACGCGATGGGCGGTGTTCTTGCCGCGGAACATATTGAGTGTGCCGGCAGTGAGCACCAGGGTGCGTATGTCGGGGTCGCCGCCGGTCAGGAGCCTTGCGACGCCGTCATAATTGGGATCCTCCTCAGTGCGGAGATCCGACCGGTACTGGAATTCGCCACCTTCAACCGGAGCCTGCAACAACAGCGTCGTGGTGAACTCCGACCGGTCGAAATGCCAGTTCAACGCCTCGCCGCAGCGATAAGACATTACGTTGGCACGGGCCAGCGGATCGTCCATCACGTAGAGATGTTCCTTTTCCATGACGGTTTCGAGAAACCGCAGCAGCGGTGGGTACTCATAGACCTTGACGACAACGCTGTCGGAAATCTGGTCGGCACAGGCGGTGTGATTGACCGTCTCGCACAGGCGCAGCGCAGGGTGCTCCGGGTCGAGCCCGTCAATCGATTTCAGGAAATAGATGTTGTGCGATCGCTTGTGCGTGAACGATGCCGATTTCATGACCGGAGCGATTTCAGCAACCGCCAGTTCGGCAGCGGCGGGTATGACAAATCCTGGCAGATTGAACATCCCGTCACGGGCAAGGTCTGCCCGGCAGCACGTGACGAGTGCGCTGTATTCAGGGCTTTCAGGACGGTCGAGCGGAAATGCTTCTAGATCGAGAATGTCCTGCATCTACCGATCTCCAATAACGAATGCTTTCGTGACAGAACTGCCCTAGATCACGGATCGCCATTGCGCAAGCAAGATCATCGTTACGTGGCATAACGGACTGCGATTGACTTCACCTTTTTCCGGCCAGATCGCACCGATGATCGTTGCGCCAACGCGAGACTAAGCCTGTGCGGCCCGCAAGACTCTGCGACGGCGAATTTTGTGGCAACCTTACTAAACCCCGGCTAGATTCACGCATCGAGGAGAACTTGCATGGAACGGCGCCTTGCTGCGATTCTGGAGGCTGACGTGGTCGGTTATTCCAGTCTGATGGCGGAGAATGAGGCCGCCACTCTGGATGCATTGAAAACGCATCGCACCGATGTGTTCGATCCGGCTGTCGAACGGCATCACGGGCGCATCGTGAAACTCATGGGTGACGGTGTGCTAGTGGAATTCTCCAGCGTGCTTGATGCGGTGGAATGCGGCCTCGACGTTCAAAAACGCCAGGCCGAAGCGCCCAGCACGATCAGTCTGCGCATCGGCATCAATCTCGGCGATATCATCATCGATGGCGATGACATCTATGGTGATGGCGTCAATATTGCCTCGCGCCTTGAGTGCCTGGCCGATGCCGGCGGCATATGCATTTCGTCGACCGTCCATGAAAGCATCGGAAACCGCATCGATGCGGACTTCGCAGATACCGGCGATCATGAGGTCAAAAATATCGACAGGCCAATCAGGGTGTTCCGCTGGCCTGCCGATGCCACATCTGCGCGGCCAGCGCTGGCGCTGCCCGACAAACCGTCGATCGTTGTGCTGCCGTTTGACAACATGTCAGGCGATGCCGATCAGGACTATTTCGCCGATGGAATCGTCGAGGCAATCACAGCCGCGTTGGCCAATATCCGTTCGTTCTTTGTCATCTCACGCAATACCGCTTTTACCTACAAGGGCCGGCCCACTGACATGCGAACCATCGGGCGGGAACTGGGTGTAAGCTATGTGCTGGAAGGCAGCGTGCAGCGGGCCAACGACCGCATCCGCATCACCGCGCAACTGATCGAGACGGAGAACGGTGCGCATGTCTGGGCCAAGAAGTTCGACGGTTCGCTTGAGGACGTGTTCGAACTGCAGGACCAGATCACTGAACAAGTCGCGGGCGCCCTGCAACCGTCGATGAGGCTGGCGGAGATCGAACGTGTGCGCCACAAGCGCCCCCAGGACCTCGGCGCCTACGATTTCAAAATGCGCGCCCTGCCGCATGTCTGGGCGCTGGAGAAACAGGAGACTGAGACCGCCCTTGCCTATCTCGATCAAGCGCTGGACATTGATCCGGACTATCCACTGGCCTTGTCGCTCGCCGGCTGGTGCCACGCTCAGCGTTCAGTCTACAATTGGGATGACGACATCGAGGGCAGCAAAGCCAAAGCGCTGAGTCTTGCGGAAAAGTCGGCACAGACAAGTGCGGATGACCCGCTGGTACTGTCCGTGCTCGGTACCGTGCATACGATCATTCGCAATTACAGCACGGCGCGCATTTTGCTGGAACGGGCCGTGTCGATCGATCCGAACGCGGCGTGGACTTGGAGCCGCCTGGGTTGGCTGGAAGCCTATGCCGACCGGTTGGAGCCGGCACTGGAGCATTTTGAGAAGTCGCGCCGACTGTCGCCATTCGATCCTCTTAACTTCAACACATATGTCGGCATGGCCTCGGCCTATCAGGGCGCCGGTCAATTTGACAAGGCGGTGGAATACTTTGAGCTGGCCTTACAGGAGCGGCCGCATGCCTGGTGGATCTATCGCAGTCTGGCGCCAGTCCTGGTCGGCGCAGGGCGAATGGACGAGGCCAGGAAAGCCTACACCGTCCTGATGCAGCACTACCCCTGCCTGACACTCAGTCAGATCTGCCAGGCGATGGTATTTTCCAAAGATTTCATGGACAGGATGCGGGAAAACCTGGCGATTCTGGGGATGCCGGAGAAGTAGCCTGGTCGTGCCCAGCGTCTCCGGCAGCTGTGCCAATCGTGGTCATCATGCCGGCAGGAAGCGACCAGAACAGGTCTGGTCTTGATGGAAAATCAAAACCAGAATTACCTGATCGACCTCAATATGATAGAGGACTATCCACCTATCAGATGCGTCGATCTGACTTGATCGTGCTCGTTTATCCAGTTTGGCAAATCTATCTTGGGAAACAACCAACATCCTCCGTGTTTTCGACCAACTTGGTCGGACGACGCCGTAAATCTTTGAATTCGTTGTTATAATTCTTTGGCGCGCCAAATATCGATGCTGAAGTGACCGCGTTGCCAGATCAAATCGGACGCTGACAAAGGTGGGCCAGGCATCGCATGTAAGGCGTCTGACCGGACAACAGTCTCGCAGTTGATCTGTATCAAGGTCTGTAATCAGCATGAGGCACACTGTAATCAAATGAAGACGATTCTTGTTCCAACAGACGGATCTACGGTGGCTGAGAAGGCGCTTGATGTGGCGCTTGATTTGGCGGAGAAACATGGCGCACAGGTCAAACTGTTGCATGTCTTGTTGCGTGACAAGGAGCCAGATGAACTACTGCGACTGCAAGATATATCTATCGTCACAGATGTCATCGCTCGCCTAAACGAGACCGCTGAAAACCCAGCCGTCGCGCGTTCAGCAGAAGAGATCATGGGAGCACCGAACGCGCCAAACCGGCCAGTGCCGGATGATGTACTGCAAAAAATCGGCGCGCATGTACTTGGCCGCGCGGTAGCCCGCGCCAAGAGCCGGGACGTGAACGTCGAGGTGTTGGAAGTCGCCGATGGCCCAGCCGCCGGCGCGATCGCTGCTGAGGCCAAATCACAGGCCGCGGATACTATCGTCATGGGCATGCGCGGATTGGGTCAGATCGAGGCACTTACTTTCGGCAGCGTCTCGCAGGAGGTTTGCCGTTCGGTCGAGTGCACGTGTATTGCCGTGCATTGAGATCAGCCTTGCTTGGCCAAGCGCTCCAAGCCAGCCTTCAGATCGGCTATCAAATCCTCAGGGTCTTCCAGTCCGATGTTCAGGCGCAACCCGTGGCCCGGTCGGATCCATGGTACGGCCGTTCTATACTTGGCCGGATTGAACGGCAGCACCAGGCTCTCATAACCGCCCCAGGAGGCGCCAAGGCCGAACAACTGCATGTGGTCGAGCATGGCAGCCAGCGCCTCCTCACTGCAAGGTTTCAGCCAGATGGAGAACAGACCCGAAGCACCGGTGAAATCGCGCTGCCACAGGGCATGGCCGGGCGACGACGGAAGCGCCGGATAAAACACCTCGTCGACCTCTGCACGTGAGGTGAGCCATTCGGCGACGACCAGGGCATTTTTCATATGCCTTTCAAGGCGGACATCCAGTGTGCGCATGCCGCGCAGACACAGATAAAGATCGTCGGGACCGGCGCACTGACCCATTTCCTCATAAGCAGCATGGAATTGCGGCCAGATTTCCTTGGTGGTCGTCACCGTGCCGAGCATGGCATCGGAATGACCTACGAGATACTTTGTCGCTGCCTGAATGGAGATGTCGCAACCTTGCTCGAAGGGTTTGTAAAAGTGACAGGCAGTCCAGGTGTTGTCGAGGACGAGGAGTGCGTCATGCTTGTGCGCCACGTCGGCCAGTGCCGGCACGTCGGCGACCTCAAAGGTCTGAGAACCGGGAGATTCAAGAAACACCATCCGGGTATTGGGCCTGATTAATTCTGCTAGTGCGGCGGGTGAGATGAGCGGGTCGAAATAGGTGGTTTCGATACCGAGGTTCGTAAGAATGCCATCGGCAAATTTGCGCGACGGAAGGTAGACGGTGTCACCCATCAGGATGTGATCCCCGGTCTTCAGCAAGCACAAAAGCGCAGTGCTGATCGCGGCCATACCGGACGAACAAAACCGCGTGTCATGACCACCTTCCAGGACAGCGACGGCCTGTTCGACTGCACGTGAGGTCGGTGTGCCACGCCGGCCATAACGATAGGGCGTCGTCAGGTTGCGATAGGAGTCGAGATCCGGAAACAGGATCGTCGAGGCATGAAAGACGCCCGGGTTGACGATGCCGTGGTTGGTAAACTCCCTTCCCGCGGCAATGAGCCGGGTCCTTTCGCCCAGTTTTTCGAAGTCCGGTTTCTTGCTCGACATCCCTGCCCCGCTTTTCCTCGATCACGCCGCCAATACATCAGCAGGCATTCAGCGAACCGTCTTGCCGCATGGAACCCGCTAGAGCAAGCTAAAGTCATAAACCGCCCGCATTATAGTCACCTGCCGACGGGCATATGGAATTTGCAACGGCAACACGCAATCAACTTGCTGAGGCTCACATGGGGTGCCTGGTTCTGGCGTGATTTAGAGCGTGTCTTTCTCATATGGAACCATTTGAGAAAGACACGCTCTAGTAGTCGCCAACAGGCGGTTCAGTTGATCATGATATTGGCGGATGCAAGGGTTTGTGACCCTATACTGTCACCAGGCCATGGTTGCTGACGGTTAGAGCTGATCACGATTTGCCATTGCTTGGGTCGCACGCGACCAAACGTTCGTCCGCGCCGAGATACTGTTTGCGCCGAACTGCGTCGAACGCAAGGTTGCCAATCTCGCAGGCACGCTCAATGCTGAACATGTCCCAGACCCTTACCCGTCCATCATCGCCGGTCGTTGCAAAACGACTTCCATCCGGGTGAACGGCGATCCGCCAACTTGCGCCGGCGTGGATCCGCAAAGCGTCGACCAGTCTTCGGCCAGAAAGCGTATCCCATAGATGAAGGGCGCCACGCCGGTCGACGGCGATCAGTGTCACACCATCAGCAAGATAGGCAACATCGGTCGCTCCGCCGGTTTGCCCGCTGAGTTCAGTCACTTTGCGGCCCGTGTTCAAATCCCAAAGCGCGACCACTTCGTCGCTCGAACCTGTGGCCAGTTGACTTCCATCCGGGCTGATCGCCACACTCCATACGATGTCATCGTCGACCTCGATTTGCCGAAGGATTTGGGCCTTTTCCAAGTCCCAAATCCGTGCCGTACCGTCGGTCGACACCGACACAACTAAGGCGCCGTCGGGTGACAGGGCGGCGCGGGTGTTGCCGCCACCCTCATGTGTGAGATCGGCTTTCAGCGTTCCAGTAGAAACTTCCCAAAGCCGCAAAGCTTGATCACTCACCGTCAGGAGTGTTGACCCGTCAGGCGTGAAATCCAATGACCAAACTGAACCGTCATGGGCGTCGATCTTTTGAACCAGGGTCCCGGTTTCCAGATTCCAGAGCCGGACCTCACCGGCTCGATCCCCTGACGCCAGCATACCGCCGTCCGGGGAAAATCGTGCGGCCCAAACTTGATGAGTATGCCCAGGAAATACTCGTGGCGCTGTCTCGTTGTCGAGCCTCCACATTTGCACCGTGCCTTTATCGTCGCCAGCTGCAAAATACTGCCCATCTGGGCTTATTGCGACACCCTTTGCTTGCGAACCCGAAACCTTCCGCATGCTGGAGAGCGGATGCGTGGTGTCGAAACGCCAGAACTGGATGAGCTGATCCCGGCCAAGAGTCGCCAAGAGCCGCCCATCATGGCTGAGCTCCATGTCGATGATCGCCTGGCTGTGTCCACTTGGGGTTTCGCGAATTTGCAACTTCGCGTCCACGTCCCACAATTTGACAGATCCATTGGCGCTGCCTCCGACGAGCATATCGCCGTAAGGTGAAAACGTAATCGTGCTGATCCTGTCGCCATCCTCAAATGCTTGACCAATAATTCGACCACTGGGATAATCGTAGAGAATCACGGTGCCTTCCGTACTGGCGAAGGCAAAACTGTTACCTGCCAATGGGAAAGCAATGCTTGAAGGATTGCTCATACGCTTATCGCGTACCGCTTCAAAGAGCGGTGCGCGGGATGGCAGCGACCAACCATAGATCGAACCATCGCTAAAGCCAGCGATCAACCCGCGGTCGTTGCCGCTAAATCCAACGACCCGAGCGGAGAGCGCCCGATGAACGATTGGCCCACCCATTTGGGCCTTTTTTGCAACGTCCCAGAGACGGACAGTCCCATCACCGTTGGCCGAAGCCAACTTGGCACCACTCCGCCCGAATGAAACCCAGGAGACCACGTCATCCGTCTCGCCGATGGTTGTTCCCTGGCCGAGCGCACCGTCGTCAACCGACCACACCCGTATGGTGCCATCGGCCCCGGCAGAAGC
>JAEKFU010000458.1 GCA_016522385.1 Pseudomonadota bacterium | reverse complement strand
GAGCACCTTGTTGACGCGTTCTTCAACCTCGGCCTTACCCATGCCGCGGACCTGCAGCGGGAACGCCAAATTCTCGGCAACGGTCATGTGCGGAAAAAGCGCATAGTTCTGGAATACCATGCCGATGCCGCGTTTGTGCGGTGGCACATTGTTGATCGGCCGGTCGTTGAGGTAAATCTCGCCGTGCGTTGCAGGCTCGAACCCGGCCAGCATCATCAGGCACGTCGTCTTGCCGGAACCGGACGGGCCCAGCATGGTGAGAAATTCGCCCGTGGCAATATCGAGGTTGAGATCCTTTACGACCAGCGTCTCGCCATCGTAACTTTTTTGCACACCTGTGAAACGAACCATTGGTTCATTTACGGTTACACTCTCTGCCATTTACTCCCCTGACGCTTACCTTGTGCACCTGCCAGTTGTTCTCGTTGATCCACTCCTGAACCAACGGCCTGACTAGGCACAATTGTTGCGGCGCAAAACCAGTTTTGCACGAATGTTACAATATCAAAGGAAATTTCCTGCGCAAGGCCCATGTGAAAGGTCAGCCGGCACATGAAATGATGTTGTGATCCGGCCCGTAGGGAAATCCAGTGATGTTGCGATTGCCATCCTCGGTGATGACGACGATGTCGTGTTCTCGGTAACCGCCCGAACCAGGTAGACCTTCGGGGATCATGATCATCGGCTCCATCGACACAACCATGCCGGGCTGTAGAACGGTGTCGACATCCTCTCTGAGTTCAAGACCGGCCTCGCGTCCGTAATAATGTGACAGCACACCAAAGGAATGTCCGTAGCCGAATGTGCGGTACTGAAGCAGATTGTGACTGCGGTAGATTTCATTGAGCTCCTGAGCGATCTCACAGCAACGCGCGCCGGGCAGCAACAGTTTCAGACCCGCTTCATGAACCTTGCAGTTGACCTCCCAGTATTTTAGGTGCGCATCGCTGGCGAATTCAGCAAACAGCGTACGCTCGAGCGCAACATAATAGCCGCAGGCCATCGGAAAGCAGTTGAGCGACAGGATGTCACCAGCTTCGATTTTGCGGCTGGTTAGCGGATTGTGCGCCCCGTCGGTATTGATGCCGGACTGAAACCATGTCCATGTGTCCATCAGCTCAGAGTGTGGCCACTGCCGGGCGATTTCAGCCACCATGGAATTGGTGGCGTGGCGGGCGACTTCCACCTCTCTTGCGCCGATGCGCAAAGCTTCCAGACAGGCCTCACCGCCGAGATCAGCGATTGCAGTCATCTTGGTAATGTGGGCTATCTCCTCGGATGACTTGATCATCCGCTGGGCCATTGCCGCACCAGAAACATCGAAAAACTTGCAGCCCGGTAATGCGGCGGCAAACCCGTCGCGCACGGCCAGCGACACATGATCGAACTCAATTCCGACATTGCGACCTTTGCCGACAAGCTGGCGGATACCCTTGAAGAAGTTATCCTGCTGCCAGTCGGTGTAGGTGATATTGTCACCAAACGTACGGCGCCAGGGTTGGCCACCATCGATCGCTGCCGACACGGTGGTCGCTGAGTCCCTGGTGATCACCAACGCGTAGTTGCGACCGAATTGACAGTAAAGAAAGCCGGCTAGATAGCAAATGTTATGAAACGATGTGAAGACAACCGCGTCTAAGCCCTTCTCGGCCATGGCAAATCGGATCGCATCCTGACGACGTCCCATTTCAGCATCAGAGAACGCCATCTCTGCCTTTTCACCGTTGTGGCGATAGTCAACCAGGCTCGGGCGTTCGTGTTTTACGTGCAGGTTCATAGCGTCTGTATCTCTGAGTTGTGGTTTTTGCCTTTCGTTGGGGAATAAGGCAATGCATTGAGTAATTGATTCACATCGATTGGTTGCTAAGGTTATCTATGTGCCAGATATCGTCCAATAAATGCCCGTGTCAAAGGATGATCTCTCACATGCTTTATGAGCAGAATTCATAAAGGTGCCCGGTAATGGATAAGTTGCCGCCGCTGACCGCGCTGAGGAGTTTCGAGGCTGCGGCACGCTATGGGAGTTTCTCGCAGGCGGCCGAGGAATTGTGCGTTACACAGTCTGCCGTCAGTCATCAGGTGCGGCAGCTCGAAGCATGGTTCGGGTTTGAACTCTTTCAGCGCAACGGTCGGCGCATATCGGTTACCGAGAAAGGCACTGAACTGGCCACCAGCCTGACCGAGGCCTTTGGCGACGTTGCCCGCACCTGCCGGCGGATCAGTGCCAGCGATGATTGTCCAACCCTGACCGTCGCGGCGATTCCGTCGGTTGCAACCTGCTGGCTGATCCCACGGCTCACAGACTTTTGGCGGCGGCATTCCGGTGTTCGCGTCAAGCTGCTTTATGCTATTCACGGCGCGCCGATTGACTTCCAGGATGTCGACATCGCTATTGCCTATGGCGAGGGCGACTGGACGGGCGTGCAGGTGACGCCATTTCTGGCTGGTGCCGCCAAGCCGGTCTGCAGCCAGCAATATCTTGACGACCACGGCCCGTTCACCGAACCGCACTATCTGCTGGACGCCGACCTGCTGCATGAACAGAACCGCCGTGGCTGGGAGAACTGGTTCCACAATGCCGGGGTGGCAACGGACGGCCTGCCGCCCGGTCCGGTGTTCGAAGACTTCAATCTGCTGCGGTCGGCGGCACTGGCTGGGCATGGCGTGGCGCTTTGTGCGCCGACGCTTCTGGCTGACGATTTGCAGACCGGCCGGCTCGTCCAGTTGTCGGACGTGGCGGTACAGGCAAGTTTTGACTATTACGTTCTTGAACCCCATGAACTGCCCGGTGACAAGCTCGACGCGCGGGACTTGTTCAAGAACTGGCTGTTGGACCAAGTCGATAGTAGGTAATGACAAATTTCTGCAGGATTTCACCTGCTGGAACACCCGGTCTATTAGAGCCGCTTTTGCTTGACGACATGGCCCAGTTGCCCACATTGTCCCAGTCATGACTGATATCATTTTGCCCGAAGTCTCATCCGGCCAGGCTGAACTTGTCGATCCGTTTGGTCGCAGTGTCACCTATCTGCGGTTGTCGGTGACAGATCGCTGCGATTTTCGTTGCGTTTACTGCATGTCCGAGAACATGACATTTCTGCCCAAGAAGGATGTTCTTACACTTGAGGAGCTTGACCGGCTAGCCACGGCGTTCATCGACAAGGGTGTGCGCAAACTCCGCTTGACCGGCGGCGAGCCCCTGGTGCGGCGCAATATCATGTCGCTGATCAGTGATCTTTCGCGGCATTTGAAATCCGGTGCACTGGAAGAGTTGACTCTGACCACAAACGGCAGCCAACTGCGGCGTTTTGCCGGTGAGCTCTTCAGGCACGGTGTGCGGCGAATCAACGTCTCACTCGACACGCGCGACCCGCGAAAGTTTAAGGACATCACCCGCTGGGGCGATGTTGACAAAGTGCTGGATGGCATTCGCGCAGCGCAGGACGTTGGCCTGCAGATCAAGATCAACATGGTTGCGTTGAAGTGCTTCAATGAAGACGAAATCGGACCAATGTTGGAGTGGTGTCACGACGAGGGTATGGACCTCACGCTGATCGAAACAATGCCCCTCGGCGAGATCGATGGCGACCGGACCGATCAATATTTGCCGTTGTCGTTAGTGCGCGGCAAACTGGTTGAGAAATTTGAGCTGGAGGATATCCCCTACAAGACCGGTGGCCCAGCGCGCTATGTCAAAGTCAAACAGACCGGCGGCCGGCTCGGCTTCATTACACCGCTGACGCATAATTTCTGTGAGAGTTGCAACCGTGTGCGCCTGACCTGCACCGGCACATTGTACATGTGCCTGGGGCAGGAGGACGCGGCCGATCTGCGCGCGCCGCTGAGGGCATCGGAAGGCAACGAACTGGTAAGTCAAGCGATAGACGAAGCCATCTCGCGCAAACCCAAAGGACATGACTTCATCATCGACCGGCGTCACAAGCGCCCGGCGCTTGGCCGCCACATGAGCATGACCGGCGGTTAAATTCTACTCTGCAGCGACGAAAAGAACTTGAGGCGAAAATTAAGTCAAGCATCAAGGAGGTGCTGTTATGCGCAATCCATTGAAAGTGCTGATCGCGGCCGTTTTGCTTTGTCTATCTAGCGCGGTTGTCCTGGCACAGGACGCGCCCAAACGTTCGATCAAACATATCGAGGGCGACCTCTGGCGCTTCAAGAACAACTTTCACTACTCTGTGTTTCTGGTCACACCGGATGGGATCATTGCCACCGACCCGATCAATGCCGAAGCCGCGCGCTGGCTCAAACAAAAGCTCAAAGCGCAATTCGACAAGAAGGTCAAATATCTCATCTACAGCCACGATCATGCCGATCACAGTGCCGGCGGCGAGGTGTTCGCTGAGGACGGCGCGATTGTCATTGCCCATGAAAAAGCCAAAGTGCAGATTATCGGCGAACGGCGACCGACCGCAGTACCCGACATTACGTTTTCCGATCAGTTGACCATCGAACTTGGTGGGCAAATCGTGGAACTGAAATATGTCGGCAAGAACCACTCCGACAACATGATCGTGATGCGGTTTCCCAAACAGCGTGCGCTGTTTGCAGTCGACTTCATACCGGTCAGGACCGTGGCGTTTCGCGACTTTCCGGATGCTTATATTCCCGAATGGATCGAGTCCTTGCGCCGGGTCGAACAGATGGACTTCGATACGCTGATCCCCGGTCACGGCAGGATCGGCAACAAATCCGACGTTACCGCGTTTCGAGAATATATGGAGCATCTCCGCAAGGAGGTTCTGACCCAGCTTCGTCTCGGCAAGAGCCTTGAAGCAACCAAGGCGGCGATTGACCTGGCCTACTGGCGTGACTGGGCACAATTCGAGGCTTGGTCGCCGCTCAATATTGAGGGCATGTATGAGCGGCTGCGCCTGAACCGCCGTGGAAACTAAGATGCGTGTATCTTCACGCTATCGGAGGGAGCCTGCTGTCTTTCATTAAGTCCGTAATCCCGTGAAACTTCGGCGACACGCAAGCGGTAATCGGCGAAGACCCCTGCCCGGCCCGCAGCCTGACTCTTCCTGTGTTGGGGCAAATTGCGCCAGCGGGCGATCGCATCTTCACTGTCCCAGAACGACAACGACAACAGCTTGCCCGGCTCCGTGAGGCTTTCAAACCGTTCGACGGAAATGAAGCCGTCCATCTTCTCCAGTTCAGGCTTCAAAGCTGCGACATGGTCAAAATATTCGTTCTCGCGACCCTCGGCCGGCCAGAACTCAAAGATGATAACGTGCATGGCTAAAATTCTGCTCCCACCTCAATGGCTTCGCGCTTGAACGGTGTGATGTCTGGGTCGATCTCCTCGCCATAATCACGGGCATAGCGGTGGCCGGCGTACACCGCAGCGGCAATGATGCCGGGCGCATAGGCATCACCGATTAATTGAACCGACCTCACACCCGCATCGGCCCATTCATTCTGGCGCGCTTTTAACGCGCGCCAAAGACCATCTTCCGGCAGGCGAGAAGTTACCGGGACCAGTGTTTGGCACTCTATAGTCTCTTTTCGGCCGGTATATGTGCACTCCAATTCGATCTCGCCGGACCGGCACGACTTCAAGATACGATGGGCATGGATGGTGACGCCAAGTTCCAGCAGCTGCGTTTGAATCCGGGCCTGTTCCAGGTTGTTGAGCGTCCAGCGCGACACAACCGAGTGCGGGGTCACGACGATGGTCGCGAGCCCGGCGCGGGCGCTGACTTCGGCGAGAACGCCGCCCATGTAGTATTCGTCGCTATCGTAGATCACGACAGGACCAAGCGCCGGTATCCGGCCAGAGAGCATGTCGTCAACGGACGAGACGTTAACATCCGCAATGCCGTCAATGGGATGGTGATTGAAGCGACCGACCCCGTCGGTGCGCCAGCGGCTGCCGGTGGCTATGGCGACATGCCGTGCGCCCGAGGCGAGTACGTCGTCAGCCGTCATGGCGCTGGCCAGATAGCTGTTCACATTGGGAAGACCGATCAACTGCCCGACACGCCAGTCGCGCACCCTCGCCCATGTCGCCAGACCGGGCAGTTTGGCCTCACGGGCAACACGCCCGCCCCAATCCTCACGAGCCTCAGCTAGGTTGACCTCAAGGCGCCGGCGGCCGAGTGACACGGCAGCTTCTAAACCAGCCGGGCCTCCGCCGACGATCAAAGCCGGACCGGCAGATGAGGCCGGCATGACCTCGGGATGCCAACCCTTGCGCCATTCTTCGCCCATGGTTGGGTTCTGGGTACAGCGGATCGGCGTGCAGGTGCTGTCGCCGGTAATGCAAATGTTGCAGCCAATACACTCGCGGATGTCGTCAAGCCGGCCCTGTTCTATCTTTTTGGGCAGGAACGGATCGGCGATGGAGGGCCGCGCAGCACCGATCATATCCACGATGCCCTGCTTAATAATTCGTACCATGGTGTCGGGGGATGTGTAACGGCCGACGCCAACGACAGGTTTGCTGGTTAGCGATTTGACGAACTTGATATAGGGCTCCTGATAGCCCTCTTCGGTGAACCGTGCGCTGGCGGAATCGTTCGCCCAGCCGGCGACATTGACGTCCCAGAGATCCGGCAATTCGGCCAGCAGTGCAACCGTGTCGTGACCCTCGCCTTCAGCGGTTATGCCGTCTTCGCCGAGCAGTTCATCGACCGCCAAACGCACAACGACGGCACACTTGTCGCCGACCGCTTCTTTGGTTTCTTCCAGCACTTCGCGAAACAGGCGTACGCGGTTTTCGAGGCTTCCGCCATATTCGTCGGTGCGCTGGTTGTGCCGGCGCGACAGGAAATGCTGCAGGATTGTCATGTCGTGGCCGGCATAGACATAGACGATGTCAAAGCCGGCACGCTTGGCCCGCCGGGCGGCCTGAACATGCCAGCGGCGAACATTTCGGATATCTTCAAGATCGAGTGCGCGCGCCTGAACTGGATCACCGCAATCGGTCATCAGATGCATCGGTCCCAGCGGAGGCGCACGGCTGTACAGGTTGGACGCATGATGCCCGTTGTAAACGAGTTCAGCACCGGCCAGCGACCCATGGGCGTGCACCGCTTCGACCATTTTCTCCAGCGCAGGCAAATCCTGGTCGTCCCAGATACGGCCCTCCAGATAAGGCGCCAACTCGGCGGTGTGATGGATCTCAAGCTCCTCTGTACAGACCACCGCCCAGCCACCCTCGGCCTTGATACCGCGCATAGCTGCCATCGACTGGGGATAGCGGTGACCCATGCCGCAGCAGTGCGGTACTTGGTAAAAGCGGTTACGGGCGGTGACCGGCCCGATCTGTACGGGCTCAAACAGAATGTCGTACCGGGAATCGCGCACGTTGGGTTGCTCTATATTGAATGAAGATTCAATAAGTACACTAGCGCGAGGCTGACAGTTTCGTCCAGCGGCCAATTTCGCGCCACAATCAAAGCTATAAAGAGCGCAAAGCGCGGTCGTCAGCTCCGTGGGGGACAAGAGGGACAATCATGAACAAGCTTTTGTTGGCAGCCGGTTTGGCTGCAGCGTGCCTGTTTAGCGCGACGTTCGATAATGCAGGTGCCAAGACCCGCAAGGTGATGTTCGGCAAAGCCTCCTACTACAAGATGGGCAAGCAAACCGCGAACGGTGAGCGATACAGGCCAAACGGCATGACCGCGGCGCATCGTTCGCTGCGTTTCGGCACCAAGGTGCGCGTCACCAATCTGCGAAATGGACGGCGCGTTGTGGTAAGGATCAATGATCGCGGCCCGTTCGTTAATGGTCGTATTATTGACTTGTCTCTCGGCGCCGCCCGCAAGATCGGCATGACAAGATCAGGTGTGGAGAAGGTGAAAGTCGAGATC
>JAEKFU010000431.1 GCA_016522385.1 Pseudomonadota bacterium | reverse complement strand
TAAAGTGGTTGTCATGTTGCCTGAAGTTCCAAGCGCAGAAATTCTAACACAGCGGATTGGTCGACATCGCGCGAAATAAAGGCTTTGCCGATGTCACGCGCGAGGATGAATGTCAGCTTGCCGCTCTGGGCTTTCTTATCTTGGTGCATGATGTCCAGAAGCGTCGCGGCATCGGGCAGTTCGCCGGGAATGTCAGTCGGGCGGACCGGTAGCTTCACGCTCTCAAGGTGTTTCGTGACCCGATTTGCTGTGCCATCTGGACACAACCCCAATTGCTCGGAAAACCGGAACGCCATTGCCATGCCGATCGCGACGCCTTCGCCATGCAATATACGGTTGCAATAGCCGGTCGCCGCTTCGAGCGCATGACCGAATGTGTGACCGAGATTCAACAGCGCCCGCGCGCCCGCCTCGCGTTCATCCTCAGATACGATCTTTGCCTTGGCCTGGCAGCTGGTCTCGATGGCCTTTATGCGGGCCTGCAATGAGCCGGAAAAGATATCGGGGGCGTTGTCTTCCAGCCAGGCAAAGAAGTCCGCATCGCCCAACAAGCCGTATTTTGCGACCTCGGCATATCCGGCTGCAAGCTCACGTTTAGGCAAAGTGTCGAGCAGGCCGGTGTCGGCAATCACCATGGTTGGTTGGTGGAACGCACCAATCAGATTCTTGCCGAGCGGCGAGTTGATACCCGTCTTACCGCCAACAGAAGAATCCACTTGTGCCAGCAAGGACGTGGGGATCTGTACGAAACCGACACCGCGCCGCAGGATTGCAGCGGCAAAGCCGGTAATGTCGCCGACGACGCCGCCGCCAAAGGCAATGACTTGATCTGCCCGCTCGACTCCGGCGCCCAGCAATCGATCGCAGAGATCGGCCAGTGTGGCAAAGCTTTTTGAGGCCTCGCCGGCCGGGATGATGATGGCCGATGTCCGGACGCCCGCTTTGGCCATTGCGCCCTCGAGCCGGGCGAGATGCAATGGCGCGACATTGTTGTCCGTCACAATGGCGGCAAACGGCCGACAGAGACCGGCGGCGATCAGTTTACCGGCGGAATCAATCAGCCCTTCGCCGATATGAATATCATAACTGGCGCTACCAAGCGCCACGGCAACAGTTGCGGCTCCTAGTTCGACGTGCTGCGATTTCAAGTCGTGCATTTGGATGTGGTATCCAGGTTTGCCAAAGCGTCTATTACATCACTGACGACAACGTTGTGAGCAACATCTCGGCTGTCAACGGTCACATCGGCCTCAGCATAAACCGGATAACGTTCTGCCATCAGCCTCTTCATCACTGATTCGGGGTCCGGTGTCTTGAGCAAGGGGCGATGCGAGCGACGCCGGACGCGTTTCATGAGCAAGTCAAGATCGGCACGCAGCCATACCGCAATGGCTGCTTCGCGGATGTTGCGACGCGTCTCTGCGTTCATATAGGCGCCACCGCCAGTGGCGATGACCTGCTGGCCCGATCGCAGAAGTCTGGCAATCACACGGCGCTCACCATCGCGAAAATGCTGCTCACCGTAGTCTTCGAACAGTTCAGGAATGGTCTTGTCGGCGGCCTTCTCGATTTCATTGTCGGCATCGGCAAAAGGCAATTCAAGCCGTTGTGCAATCCTGCGGCCGACCGTGGTCTTGCCGGCACCCATAAGGCCGATAAGCACAATTGAGCGGCCATTCAGGACGCTCAATATATGCTCAATCTGTTTAGCGGGACTACGCCGGTTCATCGTTGGGCTTTCTATTCTAGCAGCACCAACCGGTTTTATCGCTCCGTGACGAGTACGGCAAAGTTTTTCCATGGTAGCGTTTACAACCGGCGAGTGACCATGCAAAATGGGCTCGAGGTAGCCAGTCGCAATACTTGGGAATTTGCTGCGTGCCGGACAGTCTTCGCTTTCTGTTAATTGTTGCGTGTTTGGGTGGTATCGGTTACGGCGCCATGTGGGCGCTGGCCAATTATCCGCCAGAGCAAACAGAAATCGTGAAGCCAGTTCCCAATGTCAGGTTCGACAACTGAGACATCAGTCAAAGCCAGCGATGCCAGGCTGATCAGTAATTTTCTTGAGATGATGAGCGCCGAGCGCGGTGCCAGGCGAAATACGCTTGCCGCCTATGAACGGGATTTGAAGGCTTACGCCGTCAGGCTTGCAGCAGCCCATGTGAACTTTTGTTCTGCGCAGGCCGACGACGTGCGCGCCTATTTGAACCACCTGAATGTTCAGGGCATGGCATCCGCGACGGTGGCCCGGCGGCTGTCAGCGGTGCGCCAATTGCACAGATTCCTGTATGCGGAGGGCCTGGCTAAGACCAACCCGACCACGGTAATCGAAGGTCCTCTGCTGAAAAGACCCTTGCCCAAGGTTTTGAGCCACGCACAGGTCGACAGCCTGCTGAAAGCTGCTCGAGACCAAGTGGACACGAGCAAAGGCAGGGACAGTGTCAGGTCAGCGCGTACCTATTGTTTGGTTGAATTGCTGTATGCAAGCGGTCTGAGGGTCTCAGAGCTTGTCAGTCTGACTGTTCAGACCGTGTTGGCCGATGACCGTCTGCTGACCATCACAGGCAAAGGCGGTCGAGAGCGTTTAGTGCCATTGTCCGGTGCGGCCCGTGCGGCGATCAAAGATTATCTGCGGATCTGCCGGAAACACGGTGCTGCCCCGGGCGAAACCAGTTCGTGGTTGTTTCCCAGCCATGGGCGGGCCGGTCATCTGACCCGTCAGCAATTCGGACTAGACCTGAAACAGTTGGCGGTGTGCGCTGGACTCGATTCGGAGAAAGTATCGCCACACGTATTGCGGCACGCCTTCGCCAGCCATCTTCTGGCCGGCGGCGCCGATTTACGAGCCGTGCAGCAAATGCTCGGCCATGCCGACATTTCTACAACGCAAATCTATACCCATGTATTGGATGAGCGCCTCAAGGCGATTGTAGAAGACTACCATCCACTCAGCAGCGCATAGCGGACATCCCAGCGCTGAAGCCTAGAGCGTGTCTTTGTCATATGGAACCATTAGATGGTCCAAATCCGGTCACTCGGCTAGTTGCGGAACGCAGCGCGATGTGGGTCATCGGGCAAGTTCGGTAACGACGTCCGATGGCCGGATTTGGGCCACCGAAGGCCGTGTTTCTGAGCCCGCTGGACGTCGTTATGCTCCGCTTGTGGTCAACCAGACCACGGCGCGAAGCATGCCTAGCCAGCAGACGCAGGAACGCGGTCAAATGATTCCAAATGAGAAAGACACGCTCTATGAAACCGAACTGGCTCAGGCCTACCCAACAGCACGGTTGACAGACGCACTAGCCATCTCCACTTTGCCTGCGGGCTCACTGGGGGATGTTGTGTAACGGGCATGAAGACGTATCTCGAATTTGAAAATCAGATCGCGGATCTTGAAGGCAAAATTGCCGAGTTGAAGGCGCTTGCCAAAGATGACGACTCGATGTCGATTGATGAAGAAGTCGAGCAGCTTGAGCGTAAGGCGGACAAGAGTCTTGCGGACATTTACGGCAAGCTGGATGCCTGGCAGAAAACACAGGTCGCCCGGCATCCCGAGCGGCCGCACTGCGTCGATTACATCAATGCATTGATAACCGAGTTCACGCCGATGGCGGGCGACCGGAAGTTTGCCGAAGATCATGCAATCATCGGCGGTATGGGTCGGTTCCAGGGCGACCCAGTCATGGTCATTGGACAGGAAAAAGGCGCTGATACCGAAAGCCGTCTGCGGCGCAACTTCGGGATGGCGCGGCCCGAAGGGTACCGCAAGGCGGTGCGTCTGATGGAACTTGCGGAATGCTTCGGGCTGCCGGTACTGACTTTTGTAGATACGGCCGGTGCCTATCCCGGCGTCGGAGCTGAGGAGCGCGGACAAGCCGAAGCGATCGCGCGCAGCACGGATTGTTGCCTCGGCCTCGGCGTGCCGCTGATCGCAACGATCATCGGGGAAGGGGGCTCCGGTGGAGCAGTGGCAATCGCGACGGCCAATAGCGTTTTGATGCTTGAGCATTCGATTTACAGTGTGATTTCACCGGAAGGCGCCGCTTCGATCCTGTGGCGCGATCCTTCCAAGGCCCGCGATGCAGCAACGGCGATGAAGATTACTGCTCAGGACTTGAATTCGCTGGGCATCATCGATCGGATTATCGAAGAGCCAGTCGGCGGCGCTCACCGCGCCGCCGAACAGGTCTTTGAAGCAACAGGTTCGGCGATCGCTGAGGCGCTCTTGCCGCTAAAACACCAAACTGCTGAAGAGCTTCAGCGGCAACGTCGTGAGAAGTTCCTCAAAATCGGCCACAACCTTTAGACGTTCGGTCGTGAAGTCGTCTCAGTCGAA
>JAEKFU010000133.1 GCA_016522385.1 Pseudomonadota bacterium | reverse complement strand
TCGACCATTCACATGCAGCTCGATGAATGTGTTGCCTATCCACATACAGACGAAGAGGCTGAGCGCGCGATGTTGTTGTCGCTGCGTTGGGCAGAGCGATCCAAGCGAGCATTCGGTGTCCGGGCAGGACACGCCTGCTTCGGCATTGTACAGGGCGGGATCAACGCGGGGTTTCGGGAGACATCAGCGCGCGGGCTCACGGACATCGGTTTTGATGGTTACGCCATTGGTGGTTTAGCGGTTGGAGAGGGGCAGGCGCTCATGCTCGAAACATTAGAGCATACCGTCCCGAACCTGCCGCAGGACAAGCCGCGCTATCTGATGGGGGTGGGCACACCGCTAGATATTGTGAAGTCTGTGGCGCGCGGTGTTGACATGTTTGATTGTGTGATGCCGACACGGTCCGGCCGGCACGGTCAGGCATTCACCCGAGCCGGCAAATTCAATCTGCGAAATTCTCGGTTTGCCGAGGATTTGCGTCCGTTGGACGAAACCAGCAGTCACCCTGCGTTATCTCAATATTCCAGAGCCTATTTGCATCATTTGGTTCGTGCAGGTGAATTGCTCGGTTCGATGGTGCTGTCATGGGCGAATGTTGCTTACTATCAACAGCTGATGGCTGATATACGTACTGCCGTACACGCCGGTCGCTTTGACGACTTCATGCAGGAGACTTTTGAGCAATGGCAGAGTGGTGAGCAAGGAACTCGTGCAAAGTGAAATTCAATTAGGGAAATAGAATAATGAAAATGAGCGGCGAACAACTCATTCCGGCATCCCGCGAGGCAGTCTGGGCAGCGTTAAATGATCCGGAGGTCCTCAAGCAGTCCATTGCTGGTTGCACGGAGCTGAACAAACAATCTGATACTGAATTTGATGCAAAGGTTACGGCCAAGGTGGGGCCGGTGAAGGCGAATTTCGCTGGAAACGTACACTTGTCGAAGCTGAAGCCACCACAAAGTTACGTCATATCAGGCCAAGGCAAGGGCGGAGCTGCAGGTTTTGCCAAAGGCGGTGCGACGGTAAGACTTGAAGAACGGGATGGAAAAACTCTTCTCATTTATGATGTCGACGCGCAGGTTGGCGGCAAGCTTGCCCAGATTGGCAGCCGTCTAATCCAATCGACGGCGCGCAAGATGGCCGATGACTTCTTTAAGCGTTTCGCCAAGCTTGTCTCGTCTGGCACGGGTGAACCAGATAGAGCAGCCAAGAAACCTGCGGCCAAAAAGGCTACGACGAAAAAGGTCGCGGCTAGGAAGACGGACGCAGCAACAAAGACGGTAGTCCAGAAGACAAGTACAAAAAAGGCAGCGGTGAAGAAGGCCGCAACAAATCAAGCTATCGCTGAGGATGACAAAGTCGCTGAAGTGGCGCCTATGCCACCTGAGGCAACATCACCCCCGGCGGATGCCGCGTCTGGCGCATCACAGGAGAAGTCGAACACCGGATGGTGGCTGGCGGGCGGCATTGTGATCGCTGTGGCACTTGTCTACCTGCTGATCAGATAAATGCGGCGTCATAAGGTGCTGCACAAGCGAGTGATGGCAAAGCAATGAGCCTGTGGATAAAGGATCCGCTCGACTGCCTGGCAGATGGCGCAGAGCGTGGCCTAGTTATAGACGGCACGCGCATTGTTGAAACGGTGGAAAAGGGTAAAGAGCCTGCATGCGAGGTCGCCGAGGTCTTTGATGCGCGCGAACATGTCGTGTTGCCGGGACTTGTCAACACGCACCATCATTTCTACCAGACGCTCACCCGGGCACATCCATCGGCCATCAACAAGGAGCTGTTTGGATGGTTGAAAGCGCTCTATCCGATCTGGGCGCGGCTGCGACCTGAGGATCTCTATATAGCAACCAAATTGGCGATGACGGAATTGATGATGTCCGGTTGCACGACGACATCTGACCATCATTATCTGTTTCCAGATGGCCTTGAAGATGCCATGGATATTCAGGCCAAGGTTGCAGGCGAACTCGGCATGCGGCTAACGATGACGCGCGGTTCGATGAACCTGTCCGAAAAGGATGGCGGATTGCCGCCTGACAGTGTCGTGCAGGATCACGACACCATCCTGAACGACTGCGAACGCACGATCACTTCGCACCACCAAGCAGGCGAGGGGGCGATGCTCCAGGTCGCCCTAGCGCCCTGCTCGCCTTTCACGGTCACTCGGGAACTCATGGCCGCGACAGCCGATCTGGCCAAGCTTCACGATTGCCGGCTGCATACCCATCTGGCTGAGACGGCTGATGAAGAAACATTCTGTCTTGAGCGATTTGGCTGCCGGCCGCTCGATTATCTGGAGGAGGTCGGCTGGCTAAATGAGCGTGTCTGGCTGGCGCATGGCATTCATTTTTCGCCAGCCGAAATCGACCGGCTCGGGCGGCATGGTGTAGGCGTGTGCCACTGCCCGTCGTCGAACATGGTTTTGGCGTCCGGCCAGTGCCGGACCTGCGAACTTGAGGCAGCCGGAGCCGCAATCGGTTTGGGTGTGGATGGTTCGGCCTCAAATGACAGCTCTAATCTCATGGAAGGCATCCGGCACGCACTGATGATCAACCGCCTGACCTATAATGCAGCCAGCGTAACCCATGCCAACGTGCTGCGTTGGGCAACACAGGGATCTGCGGCCTGCCTCGGGCGTAGCGACATTGGTGAAATCGCTGTTGGGAAACAGGCTGATTTGGCACTCTTTAAACTCGATGAGCTTCGGTTTTCCGGATGTGGCGACCCATTAGCAGCACTTGTCCTGTGCGGTGCCCATCGTGCGGATCGTGTGCTGGTTGCTGGATGTTGGCGAGTCGTTAACGGTTTTCCTGTAGACGTCGATGTCGAGAGTTTACAGGCGGCCCATCAAGAGGCAGCGAAACACTTCCTGACATAACAATACCGCAAAACAGCGGGGCGCACATGATTGAAGAGACCATCAGCAGCTATGCTGATCAACTCGTTGCCATTCGACGAGACATTCATGCCCATCCTGAATTGGCATTTGAAGAGCACCGCACCGCTGCGCTGGTCGCAGAGGTTCTCGGCGGTTTCGGATTTCGGGTAACCACCGGCATCGCCGGGACCGGTGTTGTCGGCTCGTTGACCAGTGGCAACAGCGGAAAGTCGGTCGGGCTGCGGGCCGATATGGATGCGCTCCCGATACACGAAGCAACAGGCTTGCCCTATGCCAGCAGGACGCCAGGGAAAATGCATGCCTGCGGGCATGACGGGCATGTTGCAATGTTACTTGGTGCGGCGCGATACTTGGCAGAGCACAGGAAATTCGACGGCACGGTGCATCTGATTTTTCAACCCGCAGAAGAAGACATCGGTGGCGCCAAGGCGATGATCGACGATGGATTATTCGACCGTTTTCCGTGTGATGCGGTGTTTGCCATGCACAATTTTCCTGGCAAACCGAAGGGTGGCTTCTTATTCCGCACCGGCGCTTTCATGGCGTCAGCCGATACTTGCAAGGTGACAATCCGCGGCAAGGGAGGCCACGGCGCCATGCCGCATTTAACGGTTGATCCGGTCGTAGTCGGTTCCAGCGTCGTAATGGCGCTGCAAACGATCGTGTCGCGCCGTATCGATCCCTTGGCTGGCGGCGTGGTCACGGTCGGCCGATTTTCAGCCGGGACCACCAGCAATATTATTCCCGACACCGCGCATTTGGAGATCGGCATACGTTCATTCAGTACCGATGTGCGCCAGCAGTTGCACGAGTTGATCTGCAAGCTTGTCGATGGACAGGTGACCAGCCTGGGGGCAGTTTCCGAAATTTGCTATGACTACGGATATCCGGTTACCGTCAACAGCGTCGAGGAAACTTCGTTTGCTCGGTCGGTCGCCGAGGCACTGGCTGGGACCGATCACGTTCAGGACTTGCCGTATCCGTTTCCGGTCAGTGAGGACTTCTCCTTCATGCTGGACGAACGGCCGGGATGCTATTTTGGCTTGGGCACAGGCGATAAGCCGGGGCGGCCCTGGCTCCATGATCCGCGCTACGACTTCAATGATGACTGTATTGTGCGTGGTTCAGCAGTTTGGGCAAACCTGGTGCAACGCTACCTGGTTAACTAGAGCGTGTCTTTCTCAAATGGTTCCATATGAGAAAGACACGCTCTAGGATATGGTGACTGCAGTTTATCAGCCGGTCTTACGGACCTCTGTTGCGTTGTAATATAGCTTCTCTGTATCGGGGTGTTTGATGTCGGTCGTTGGCGTTGCCGTTACGCTGGTTCGAACGGAGGCGACGTAGGGGGTCGCTAGCATCCGTTCGACGCAGGCTCTGACGGCAATACTGCACCCTTGGACTGTCACAAAACGACCGCGTATCTGGTTGGTTTGAATGAGTGCCTGGCGGAACTTCTCAAAAAAATCGTAATCTGGCGGCGTTGGATTTTTCCAGAAAGCGTCCAAACCCAACTGGTGAGTGAGGCCGTCAATATCATAGACCGCACGGCCCAAGGTGCAGACGGGAACTCTATGGAACAAGGCCGATGTTCCCAGCGTGCTATTTATCGTTACCATTCCGCGCGCTCGGTCGAGGATCTTCGGATTCGGCCCTGTGTCGATGTACACAACGCGATCGCTCACCGAATGCAGCGCGGCAAATCTGGCAATCTCCCTGCGGCGGTCGATCAGATCATTGTCGAGCGGGTGATTCTTTACCAGAAGAATTGTGTCTTTGGGTGCGTTTTGCGCAAATGATTCAATGTCCCTCTCGCTGGCCTGCCGAAGATTTTTGAAAGGCGAATGCTCAACAAGCTGAAAATCATGTTCCAATTGCAACGCAAACAGATAATAGGGCTTGCCTTGTCGCCACAAGCGCTCGAGTTTCCTTTGTGATTGACGGACTTTCCAGGGCCAGGTCAACCATTTCTTGCCATGACCCAAAAGTTCTAAAAATGGCAACGTGGAACGGTGCCGCTTATAGAATGGAAACAGCGGCGCCAGCAATGTATTGGCAAAATGAAATTTGATGTCAGGCCAATATGACTGCAGTTTTGTCGGTCGCTGCAGCTCGTCATGGTGCGGCTCTGCACGCGCCATAATTTGCTCGACTTCTGACCTAATGCGCGGGAATCGCGAGTTGCCATTCACTCCACCGAGTTCCATCGTAATCCAGTTGGGACGTAGATAACCATTCTCAAAAACGAACAGATTCAAGTGGAGTTTCTCGGCAACAATTCTTGCAATTCGGTGATACGGTCTACTGTCGGAAAACAGTACTATGTCGGTCACACCGTGAGAAAATATGTATGATCGCAGGTAGCTTTCCCAACTTTCAAGGCGACCGCGATAGTTTACTACTTTGTCACGACTCCAAAAAATGTAATCCCCAGCACACACATTAATTCTTGAGACCGATATATTTTTGCTCTCAAGTTTTTGTGATAGTTGGTGAAAAAAACGCCCTCCCGGTCCTTGTAGGAACAAGAAATGACGCCCTACGCTACTGCGAAATAACATCGCAAACCCCCTCAGCGTATGACATACAAGAAAAATAATCGACTCAGACCCGCATCAAGCCTGTAACTGATTTGCTCGAATGTGTTAAGGTCTAGGCTCGAAGCATCGGCAGAATTTGGTCAGACTGTGGCAGAAATGTAACTTAAGTTAGCAAGCTTACGGTGTGGATGATCATGCTCGCCCGGACGTCTCAACTCAGATGTGGGCCAGGTAAGCTCGAACGATGAACAGCGTCTGGCTGATGTGACAACCGTGATGCGTATTGATTTTTCCCGATCGTTGCCGATATAGACTTGCCGAGATATGGGCGCCTTACGATTCGTTGTCTGGACACCAATTTGGGTTTTGCAGGTCTTTGGGATGAGCAAGTCATTCCGGGACAATCCTGTTTTGGGAAGTCCGTTGCTGAACCGTATGGGGCTGCATGCGGCGCGGGTATGTTTGGCCCACCTCTTGAACTGGCTTCGTGCGACAACACTGGCGCCTCTCGTGTCACAAGGTCATCGTGCAGAATTCCGTCGCGATGGGTTCGTCGTCATCAAGAACTTCTTGCCGACAGAGGACTTTGCGGCCTTAGAGGCGCAGTTGCGCAATTGCAAGGGCGAGGTGCGCGAATGCATCCAAGGCGATACCCTGACCCATCGCATTCTGCTTGATGAACATTGCCTCGATCTGATGCCGGTGTGTCGGGTGCTAGTTGACAACCGGCGCTACGAGCGCTTGTTGAAATACTGCGCGGCGCGGCTCAAGCGACCGCTCTATTACGTGCAGAGCATCAAGAACGGTCACGCTGCCGGTACACCCGATCCCCAGAAAACCCTGCATTCAGATACTTTTCATCCGACCATGAAAGCATGGTTCTTCGTGGATGATGTAGATGCTGACCGCGGTCCGTTCACGTATGTGCCGGGTTCGCATCGTCTGACATGGAAGAGGCTGAAATGGGAATATTGGCGTAGCATAAATTGCCGTAACCTGACGGATGGATACTCTGAAAAAGGGTCGATGCGCGCAGAGCCGTTCGACCTGGAAGTTATGGGTTTGCCGGCGCCAAAAGTTTTCGAAGTGCCCAGGAACACGCTTGTGGTTGCTGATACGCATGGGTTTCACTGCCGCGGTGCGGCGGTGCCCGGCGCTACCCGATTGGAAATTTGGGCCTACAGCCGTACCAATCCCTTCAATCCCTTGCCCGGACTTGGATTGCGCGTGTTCAACAGACTTGAATGCATGCTCGCTAAAAGATACTGGCTCTGGCTGGATGAACGGGCGCGCAGGCGTAACACGCTGTCTTCGTGGCATCCAGTGCCAACGGACAGGATGAGCGGCAACTCATGAGCAACAATGCGTACTCAAATTTGTCGGTCTTTAAACGAGCGCCATGTGACATTTGTCACATCCGACTGCCGGTGTTTGCGGTTAGGTTTGTCTTCAGGCGAGCCCAGATCCCACATCCCCGTCACCTGCACTTAGGGTTCGCCAATTAGCCCCGCATCCCTCTCCGCGGGGCTTTTTTTTGGCTCCACCGTGCTGTGCTTGAGGGTAGATTCCAGTTTTCAAGGTCAGAGTGGTTGTTGTAGTTTGTTTTCTGGCAGCCTGCAGTAATGGGGTGCAAAGTACCGTGGAACTAATTCAAAACATGATCGATCCCGCCGAAATGGTGGATCTGAAACGCTACCCGATTTCGGAAATCGAACATCCCGATGCAGCAGAGTTTGCAGAACGATGCCGTTCTGAATTTCAAGATACCGGCCTTTGCATGCTGCCGTCTTTCATCAAACCGAAGGCGCTCGAACTGTTGGCCAGGGAAGCCAACGCGCTTGTGGATCGCGCATATTTCTGCAAGAGCACCCACAACGCCTATCTGACGGTGGAAGGCGACCATCTTGGCGACCAGGATGTGCTCGGCCGTCAAGAGGAAACCTACGTGGGATCAGTGGCTTACGACCTGATACCGGAAGGTGCTATGCTGCGGCGCCTATATCTCTGGGATCCGCTACGCGACTTCATCGCAGCGGTTCTCGGCAAACCTGTGTTGCACCGTTTTGCGGACTCGATGGGCGCTTGCTCGATCAACGTCTTCAAGGATGGCGGTGAGCATGGCTGGCATTTTGATGAGTCCGAGTTCACAGTGACTTTGATGCTGCAGTCGCCCAAGCAAGGCGGTACGTTTGAATATGTGCCGATGATCAGGGGAGTGGCAGACGAACAGGCGATTGTCAGCCGTGTTCTCGATGGTGATCGGGACGGCGTTGTAGAATTGCCGTTCACTGCCGGCACGTTGCTAATTTTCGGCGGCAACCAGACGATCCACCGCGTTACAAAGATCAGGGGCAATCGTCCAAGGCTGGTACCGGTACTGTGTTTTGCCG
>JAEKFU010000407.1 GCA_016522385.1 Pseudomonadota bacterium | reverse complement strand
TGCCAGTGGGCCTATTTCAAGGTGGTGAGCATCTTTCCGGCTGCCATCGCCGCCATAGGTACCCTGGCCGTGCCCATCGTCGGCGTGTATTCCAGCGCTCTGATCCTGGGTGAGCCGGTCGGCTGGCAGGAGCTGACCGCGCTGGTGCTCACCTGTTCGGCGCTGGCGAGCGTGCTCGTGCTACCGGGGCTGAGACGAGGCAACAAACCTTGAGCATGTTGCAGAAACGTTGAAGGACTTTTCTGATAAGAACATGCTCAGATTACAATAGGTAGCGGACAATTCACGTTTCAGATCGATTCAATCTGAAACGATCGTGCGCTAGCGGAATGAGCAAAGGTTATGCGGTGTGGATCGAACTGAGCCAGGCAATCTAGTGGCCGTGCGGCGATGCGCCAAACGTCGCCAGGCTGAACAGTATGCCTTGGTCTTAACAGCCATGGGTGTGTGGTCATCGATTGCGCCGGAAGGCAAATCCATGACCTTGTACGTAAAGCATGTGGACGCCGAACGGGCCATTGACGAACTCACGGCCTATGACAGCGAGAACCGCCCACATCCGGCTAAGAGTGAGCGACTGCGCCCGGCATTGCCCCGCCTGGAAGTGGCAATGGTTTATTGGGCAGTCTTGTTGTTCTTCTTTGCCGCTGCGCGCCACGAAGCGTTTTCACTTGACTGGGTCGGCGAAGGGGCGGCCCAGGCTGGATTGATGCTCAACGGCGAGTGGTGGCGCGCGGTTACGGCACTATGCCTGCATGTCAGCGCTACGCACCTGCTCAGCAATCTGGTGTTCGGTACGGTCTTTTTGCTGCTTCTGGCTCAAGTCACCGGGGTGGGTGTGGCTTGGCTCTCAATGGTCGCTGCAGGTGCGGCAGGCAATGTCGTAAGTGCACTTATGCGATCGCCGATGCACACATCGATCGGTGCCTCCACGGCGATATTTGCCGCCCTGGGCCTTCTCGCTGCATTGCAGCAGCTGCGCCGCCGTGATCAAGCAACATCTGCTCTGCGCAGGTGGGCGCCGTTGGTCGGTGGAGTCGCACTGTTGGGGTTTCTCGGTTTCAGCGGGGAGAATACCGACATCCTTGCTCATGTTCTGGGCTTCGGCTCGGGTATCGTTGGAGGCTGGGTCCTCACAAAGTGGAACCGCGACTGGTCCAATGACCGGCAGCTGCAGTGGAAGTGTGCCGGCACTGCTGGTGCGATAGTGGCGACTGCCTGGGTCATGGCGGTTATTGCCTGAACCTGTGTTGTCACTTGATGAGGCCGTTGACCTTCCTGGAACAGACGAAAACCTAGAGCGTGGCTGGCAGACAGAGTTAATTGCAATTCGATGGCTGGTGAAAAGCTATGGCCGAGGTTATATCGGGCTTAGTATGCACGCCGCCTGAAACAGCAGCAAAAATTGGAGAGTGAGTTGCACGAATTTACACCAGTGTCGGGAGTTGTTGGCGGGTTGATGATCGGTACCGCTGCATCCTTATTCATATTGTTTGAAGGCCGGATAGCTGGCATCTCTGGCATCCTCGGTGGTGCCCTATCGTCACTCGGCAAAGAGGGTTACTGGCGGATTGCCTTCCTGCTGGGTCTGGTCCTCGGGCCGTTGCTGATTGCAGGTGCAGGTTTCTCGCGCCCTGAAATCGTCATCGATGCGTCCGTGCCGGTATTGATCGTTGCCGGGCTCCTGGTCGGCTTTGGCACACGTCTTGGAAATGGCTGCACGAGTGGACATGGCGTGTGCGGTGTGGCCAGAGCTTCACCACGTTCAGTCGCTGCAACCATCACATTCTTTGCAGTCGCCACTGTGACCGTCTTCGCAACGCGGCATGTTTTGGGAGGCTAAGCGTGGTTTCGATCCTGTTCAGTCTGCTAACCGGTATGCTTTTCGGCAGCGGCCTTTACGTGTCTCAGATGATGAACCCCGCCAAGGTTCTCGGATTCCTCGATTTCGCCGGCAACTGGGATCCGACCCTTGGCCTCGTTATGCTTGGTGCACTTGTGACTGCCGTGCCCGGGTTCGCGCTTGCCAGGCGCCGCACCGAGCCGATTTTAGGCGGCAAGTTCCGGATACCCGACCGCAGTGACATCGACCTGCCACTGGTCACCGGTGCTGCCTTGTTCGGACTTGGATGGGGCCTTTCAGGCTTCTGCCCAGGACCGGCGCTGGCGGCTCTCGGGACAGGTGTCACAAATGTATACGTGTTCGTCACGGCAATGGTCGCCGGCATGTTATCGTACCGGTTGTTGCCTTCGGGAAGACCCTAGTTCGAAGCGAAACGGGATAGGCCGTTTAGTGCCCGACTCAAACGATCGGACCGACGTCGGCTGCGGGTGGGGCACGGGATACGGCATTCCAGCATTGACTTCGCTTACCGGAGCTTTGCACGATGCGCTTGCCATCTACAAAGCAACCACATGGAGATTTCAGGAATGTCATCGACAAAAACAGCTGCGGTACTTGGGATCATGACTCTTGCCATGTGCGGCACAGCCCTCGCTCAGGAAGCGTCGTCAACCGTATTGTCTGGTGTAAGCCCAATCCCCAGCGATGCGCAGAAGAGGTTCTGCTACTATGCAGGATTGGCCTATAGCCCCGACGCTTACCTTCCCTTAACGGGTTCAGCCAAAACGGTTCTGCTGCAATGCATAAAGAGCGGGGACAAAAGCACGAATGAAATCTATGTTTGGGTCGTTCGTTCAGATGTGGTTGCAACCCCTCGTTGAGGCGTTTAGATGCCCTCGAGCGTCCGTTATCGGCCCCATAGAGCGTTTCTTTCTCATGTGGAACCATTTGATGGTCCAAATCCGGTCACTCGGTTAGTTACGGAACGCAGCGCGATGTGGGTCATCGGGCAAGTTCG
>JAEKFU010000338.1 GCA_016522385.1 Pseudomonadota bacterium | reverse complement strand
TATCGGATGCTCGGAAATGTCGGTTTCGCAGGCAATCGCGGACGGGATTGCCGTTCGGGAACAATCAACAGAATTTCAAGGGATGTCGTTTGCCGGTGCCGCAGCGGTAGGAATCGGTCTCGGGTCGATGTTTTTCAATCCAGCCACGATCACCCAGCGTGATGGATTCAACACCGACAGCAACATCGACTTAATCGTCGGCAAATCGCATGCACCGGATGCTACGGCGACGGCTGGCGACGTTGGCCTGCCGGATACACCAGCCCTGCAGTTCTCCCTCAAAGCGTCGTTCGAGCAGAATGTCGACATTGTTTCCATAGGTGCGGCTTTGGATTTGTAAAGGTAAAACAGCGCGGGGAAAGTCGGGGGGCTTTCCGGGAGGGTCCGGCCACCACGTCGGGCCCTTCCTCATTGCGCTCGCTGGCGAGTGATATAGGATGGTGATCTGCTATTTCTGCAGCCACTGGATAGAAAAGATGCCGAGCGTCAAAGCCGTAACCGAGCAGCTGTCCGAATTGAGCGAGTCCGCCTACACGCTGGATGCCGAAGAGTTGCCGTCGGAGATCGACAAGCGCTGCTTCCCGGACGGGAGCTATGCCTATGACGAGCCGATCGGCAAAAAGAAGTACGAAAAGAAACTCGAAAAACTGCAGATCGAGTTAGTCAAGTTGCAGAGTTGGGTCCGCGAAAGCGGCGAGCGTCTGATGATGGTGTTCGAGGGGCGGGATGCGGCCGGCAAAGGCGGCACAATCAAACGGTTCACGCAGCATCTCAATCCGCGCCAAGTGCGCGTAGTGGCACTGCCCAAGCCGTCGAATACTGAGCAGGGCCAGTGGTATTTTCAGCGCTACGTCGCGCATATGCCGACGACCGGTGAAATGGTGCTGTTTGACCGATCCTGGTACAACCGGGCCGGTGTTGAGCGTGTGATGGGGTTTTGCTCAGAAGCAGACGTTGAGCGGTTCTATCTGGAGGCGCCGGTATTCGAGGGCATGCTGGAACGGGAAGACATCCGGTTGTTTAAGTTCTGGCTGACGGTCAGCCGGGAAGAACAGCTTAAGAGGTTCTATGAGCGCAAGACCGATCCTCTGAAAAGCTGGAAGTTGTCGCCGATGGATTACAAGGCGGTTGGCAAATGGCATGATTATACGGCCGCAATAGCCGACATCTTCAGGAATACCGACACGCCGCATGCACCGTGGACGGTCATCGATGCCAATGATCAAAGACGTGCGCGGCTTGAAGCCATCAAGTTCGTGCTTCGCCGGTTCGACTATGATGGCAAAAATGCCGACAACATTGGCGACATCGATGACAAACTGGTCACGACCGGGCTCGATTTTCTAGATCGCGCTGTTGAATAGACCGCCATCGAGCAGGATATTCTGGCCGGTGATGTAACCGGCCTGCGCCGAGCACAGGAACGCGCAGGCGCTGCCGAACTCATCTGGATTGCCGAAGCGGCGGGCCGGTATCGACTGCATGCGCTTTTCTGCGGCTTCTTCCTCGCTCATGCCCTGCAGGCTTGCCATGCGGTTGGTCGAGCCGCGCAGACGGTCAGTATCAAACATGCCCGGCAGCAAGCCGTTCACGGTGACATTGTGCTTGGCGATTTCGCGCGCCGGCCCGGCCATGAAGGCCGTAAGGGCTGCACGTGCGCCAGAAGACAGATCGAGCCCGATGATCGGCATCTTGACCGACGCGGATGTGATATTGACAATGCGGCCGAATTTCTGATCGACCATGTGGCCGACGACCTGCTGGATCAGTTCGATCGGTGTCACCATGTTCTGCACAACGCCCTGCAGGATCGCCTCGCGGTCCAGTTCGCGGAAGTCCTTAAGCGGTGGGCCGCCGTTGTTGTTGACCAATATGTCGGGCTGTGGACAGGCCTCCAGCAAGGCGGCCTGGCCCTCCTTTGTGCTGACATCGGCGGCAACCGGGGTCACGTTGCCGCCCGATGCAGCTGAGATCTCATCTGCGGTCCGCCTGAGCCGCTTGGCATCGAGTCCGTTGACCACCAGATCAACGCCTTCGTTGGCCAATGCCTGTGCACAGGCTCGACCCAGGCCACGGCTCGATGCGCATACAATTGCCTTGCGGCCGCGAATTCCCATATCCATGACGAATGTCCTCCCGAATGAATTGAGACATTCGCGTACAGCAAAATGGGATCCGGAGGCAACTCCGGATCCCAATATCACGACCCGATTGGTATCTTAGGATCAGTCTTTGGTGGATGTCGATTGGCGATCTGCCATGAACCGCTCGAATTCTTCGCGGTCACGCGCCTGGCGAAGCTTCTCGACATACGCGTCGAATTCTGCCTGCTCTTCCTCCAGTCGCTGCAAGGTTTCGCGGCGATACTCATCAAATGCCGCATTGCCGCTCGATGTCTGCGGGCGTGTCATGCTCTTGGCCTTTGCAAAGCCGTCGCTGATAAGTTCATCGATGCTGCCGCCCCACAAGATGTAGCCGATCACGGCCAGACCCAGTGGCCACCAGACGGCGAAGCCGAGAACAATCGCTGCGATGCCAATTGGCGTCCACCGACTTGTGCGTCTTATAGCGGTTGTCATAGAAGTGCCTCCGGTCGTCGATTGTATGTGATATTGGATATGGGGTTGCGTTCATCAGCGTCAAGGGCGAAGGATGGAATGTCTAATCGAGTCTCGAAGAGACTCGGCCCGATACAATTCTCTGCGTCACTAATGGATGACGAAACGTGAACCAGACCCAACATCTCCCGGATTTTGCCGCGGTTCGCGCCGCCGCAGACCGAATTGAAAGTCATGCGGTACGGACGTCTTTGGCGGCATCGAACACCCTCGATGAACTGGCCGGGGGGTGTGTGATAATAAAGCCGGAATGCCTGCAGCGCACCGGATCATTTAAATTTCGCGGCGCGTGGAACTGTATTTCCCAACTTGACAGGGCCGGTTGCCCAGGTGGTGTTGTGGCGTATTCCTCTGGCAACCACGCGCAAGGCGTGGCGGCAGCAGCGCAATTGCGCGGCATGCCAGCGGCCATCGTAATGCCGTCGGATACACCGCAGATCAAGAAAGACAACACGCGACGGCTCGGTGCCGAGATTGTCGAATATGACCGTGGATCGCAAGCGCGAGACCGCATCGCGGCCGAATTGGCACAGGATCGCGAGGCTGCGATGGTACCGCCCTTCGAGCACCGTCACATCATTGCAGGGCAGGGAACCGCAACAGTTGAATTTCTTGAGGATGTTAAGACGCAAGGCGTGCAACTCGATCAATTGATCGTGCCGGCCGGTGGCGGTGGACTGATTGCCGGTGCATCGCTGGCCGTCGAAGAACTATCTTCTCAAACCAAGGTCTTCAGTGCGGAGCCAGCGGGCTTTGACGATCACGCACGGTCGCTTGCCGCCGGCGCCAGGGTGTCAAACGCTGGTGCCACGGGATCAATTTGCGACGCACTACTGTCTCCCGAACCCGGCCAGATGACTTTTGCCATCAACGCAGCTCGTCTGTCAGGCGGACTGGTTGTCAGCGATGATGAGGTGCGCGACGCCATGCGGTTTGCGTTTGCGCATCTCAAGCTTGTGGTCGAACCGGGGGGCTGCGTTGCGCTTGCCGCCGTTCTGGCAGGCAAGATTGATTGCAGAGGCAAGTCGACTGGGATCATTCTGTCGGGTGGAAATGTTGATCCCAGCCTGTTTGGCCAAGTGCTGGCAGCCGGCTGAACGGTGCATCAGCCGGCGCTTTTGCCTTCGTCGTGCCGTAGGGACGGCGTTTCGATGCCGAGATAGTCTGCAAACGGGATTTCGGACTCGTCAGAAGACGTATGGCGAATGACGACGATGCGCTGCTTGTCGCCCTCTTCCGAATTTTCCACCGGCTCGTTGCTGACCGGAGGCGATATTTGTCCTTGGGCCGTAGTCTTGGCGACATCGGCAAAGGCGTCTATGGGATCATTGCGATCTGCCTTCGGTCCGTTGTGTGCGTCTATCGTGGGCGCCCTGTCATTCACTATGCCCATCTGGTCTGCTTCGTCTTTAGCTTCTTGCGGTTCCTGTGTAGAGTTGCTGGTGGTTTCAGATACGCAGTCCGACTGAGGTTGCTCGGACGCGGCATAGTCCGCGTCTTCGATCGTGCTCGATACTTTGACCGCTGGTTCGATTGTCGGCTGCGCAACGTCAGCGGTATTTGTGGCAACTTGCGGGTCCGCTTCCAGGGCGGCGAATTCCCTGTTTCTTGCGAAGCAGTTTGGTCCGTTGGATCAGGAGCTTCTTCTATTTTTATCGACTTTTCCTGATCGGCGGTGCGGCCCTGGCGAATGATTACGACTTTGGGTTTGATATTGCTTTCAGAAACCTGCGCCGCCTTGGGGGCCGAGGTGTTGGCGCCAGTGTAGGTCTCACTTGGAGTGGCCGAACCCAGAGCGTGCTCGTAGCCTGCCACAGTCCTGTTTTCGTCTTTTGTTGCCAGGGATGCCATAGTTGGATCATTTGCGTGTTCGGCATCTGTGTTCGACGATGCGGCGTCTGCTT
>JAEKFU010000276.1 GCA_016522385.1 Pseudomonadota bacterium | reverse complement strand
GCTCTGTACAAGAGCCCGCCGTTCAGCATTCCCATTCGGTCGTTCGACTACATCTTGGCGGCGTCAACCCAGGGCTTCCACGTCGCCTCGTTATTGCTGATCCATTCGGCCACGACCTCTTCCAGCTTGCGGCCCTTGTTGTCGATCTCCAACATCATCAGGTTCTGGGTCTCGTTGTCGATCTTCATTGCTTCGACCAACTTATAGGCGCCAGGCCATTTGTCCTTGAAACCCTTCCAGACGATTTTGCCGATACTGGCTTGGGCAAAACCACAATCATTCGTTTTGTTGGCATCAAATCCCGGTGCCGGATTGGTATCGCAATCAGGCGCGGCCTCAGGCAAATCAATCCAGTTGAACTTCAACTCGGCATGGATCCAGTGCGGTGCCCAGAACATCATCAGCATCGGCTGCTTGGCCGCATAGGCGCTCTTTAATTCGGCAATCATTGCACCTTCACTGCCACCGGCAACCGGCATCAAGGGCAGGCCGGCATTTTCAACCAGATCCTTGGAGCGTGTTCCCCAGTCTGCCGGATAAGTTATCAGCCGTCCTTTTGGAAATGTTTCGGCACTCCCGAACGCCTGGGCACATTTGATCAGCGCATCGGCCGCTGGCAGGCCCGGGCATTTTTCTTCCATGTAAGGCGGATAGATCCAGCCTTCGCGTGGCGCCAGGCCAAGCTCGCCGACTTGCACGATATCTCCGGCCTCGACCGCCTTGGGATAGATATCGCCGACATTGTTGTCCCACACTTCCGGCTGCAGATGCAGATTGCCCTGGGCAATCGCGGCAAACTGCGGCACCGCGCCGGCGGTGACATATTCGACATTGAAGCCGGCCTTCTTCAGTAGCTCACCGGCAATATGCGCCGAGATATGCTGACCGGTCCATTCGTTGATGCTGATCTTGATCGGATCGGACGACTGCGCCAGCAACGGCCCGGACATGGTCGCCGATGCCAACAGCATGGCTGCGCCGGCTACGGCGCTCTTCAAAGATGTGTAGCTCATAATTCCTCCCTGTTCATATGATGGCTTACATCTACAAAATTAGGGTCCTGAACAGAACCAGATTGTAATCATGACGTCATCGAAGCATCATATCGATTGAGATGCAATCGAATAGGTTGATTGATCAGTCAATCAACCATGGTTCGGCTTCAAATTTGGAGAACTGAGTGGCACGCCCGAGCGTAGAACCGATCAGACGACGTGACTTGGTCCATGCGGCCATCCGTGCCATTCACCAGCGCGGATCGCTTGACGTCACCATGAGCGAGATCGCCAACTTCGCCGGTGTTTCACCTGCCCTGGCGCACCATTATTTCGGCGGCAAGGATCAGTTGATTGTCGCCAGCATGCGGCATCTGTTGACAGAGCTTCGCATCAGCGTCGTGTTCGCACTTCGCCAGGCAGAGACGCCGCGCGAGCGCATTTCGGCGGTCATCAATGCCAGTCTTGCGCCTGAGCAATTCGATGATGAAACTGTATCAGCCTGGCTGACCTTCTATCACTATGCGCAGAGTTCCGATGATGCGGCTCGCCTGTTGACGGTCTATTTCTCCCGCCTGAAAAGCAACTTGGCCGGGCCCCTGCGCCAGTTGGCCAGCACTAATGAGGCCATGATGATTGCCGACGGCGCCGCCGCGCTCATCGACGGGCTCTATCTCAGGTATGGTTCAAGATCCGGCGCACCGCCGCGCAATCTCGCCCGCCAGCTGGTTGAGCGTTACATCGACGACACACTGGCCGCATCAGCGGCGACATCTGGCCTGCAAGCACGCCGGGACACTTGAGACATTGAGCTCACCAGCCAAAGGCGTCGTTGCTGCCGGTCACCAACTGACGGCCGAGACTGCAGGCAATATATTGCGGGCAGGCGGCAACGCGTTTGACGCGTGTATTGCTGCTGCCTGGATAGCATGCGTTTGCGAGCCGGTTCTGGCATCGCCCGGTGGGGGCGGATTTGCGATGGTGCGCCCGTTTGGCGGCCAGACGCGGCTCTACGATTTTTTTGTCCAGACACCGCTTGGCAAAACCGCAAGACCTGAGTTCTTCGAAAAGCATGCCGATTTCGGCGAAACCACCCAGGCTTTTCATATTGGCAACGGTGCATCGGCTACGCCCGGAATGGTACCCGGTCTGTTCCGCCTGCATACAGAATTGGCAACCTTGAAGATGGCTGAACTGCTCGCGCCGGCTGTGCAAGCTGCGCGGGCAGGCATCGTCGTCACGGCCTACCAGCATTTGCTGTCGACCGTCGTCGCGCCCATTTTGCTCGCCAGCAAGGACACTGCAAATCTGTTCGCCCCAGGTGGCGTCATGGTAGCCGCCGGTGATGTGTTAAAGAATCCAGGACTGGCCGATCTGTTTGACCTACTCGCATCGCACGACCTTGCCAGCTACGACGGTGAAGTCCGCACCGCGATGCTGGCGAGCCAGGAAGATGGCGGTCATCTGACGAATGGCGATTTCATCGCCTATCAGACCGTCGAACGTCAGCCGCTGAATTGCAAGCTCGGCGGTCTGGACATCTCGCTGAACCCGGTGCCCTCTGCCGGTGGCGTGCTGATTGCCCATACTTTGTTCGCGATGCCGCAGATCACGCCACTGGATTTGGCCCATGCTCTCGATGAGACCGACCGGCAACGGCGCAGCAGCGGAGGTGATTTGGCAAAACTGACAGCCAGTATCGGGCCACCTAGCTATCGCGGCACGACCCACATTTCGGTAATCGATGCAGCTGGCGATGCTTGCGCCATGACCCTTTCCAATGGGGAAGGAAACGGTCGCCTCGTGCCCGGCTTTGGTTTTATGCTCAACAACATGCTTGGTGAATCCGATGTCAATCCTGACGGCGCCATCGGCTGGGCGGTGAATCGTCGCTTGTCATCGATCATGTGCCCGTCAATTGTCCATGCCGATGACGGAACGCTGATAGCGCTCGGCTCAGGCGGTTCTAACCGCATACGCTCCGCCATTGCCACCGTTCTTTGTGCCCTGTCGCACGACCGGCACGACATCGAAGCTAGCACGAGAGCCCCACGCATGCACATTGAGGCAGGCCATCTTGATGTCGAAGGGCATTTCGCGCCGGGAGTCATCACCGCCCTTAAGGCCGCCTTCAACGACCATCGTATCTGGCCGAAGCCCAGCATGTTCTTCGGTGGCTGCCACATCGCCGCCCGCCTTGCCAACGGCCACCTAACTGGCGCCGGCGATGCCCGCCGCGCCGGTCATTGTGTCACTGTTTAGATCTAGAGCTTGTCCAAGTTGGCGCAGCTATTGTCATTATTGAACACATGCTCTCGTTCCGACGTCGACAGGTCAAACCTTAGAATCGGTCCCGCAGCGAATAATATGTCATCGCCAGCACAAGCAAAGGCCAGCGCAGCGTTGCGCCGCCGGGAAACCGCGGTGTCGGCAACTTCTCCATTAATTCGAAACTTTGCGATGTCGACCGGATAGCATCGGCAAGCAGCTTGCCGGCCAGCGTTGCCAGCGCCACGCCTTGGCCCGAATAACCGGAAAACGACAAGACGTTTGGCGCCAACCGCGCGACATGCGGCATGCGGTTCATGGTAATCGCGAGCGTCCCGCCCCACCCGTAATCGACGCGCACGTCGTGCAATTGCGGGTAGATCTCGAGCATCGCCTCGCGGACGAAACGCTTGATATCGCGCGGGAAGGTATAGCTGTAACTCTCCCGGCCACCAAACAGCAGGCGCTTGTCGGCCGACAAGCGATAGTAGTTGATGACGAACCTGGAGTCCGAAACCGCGACATCATCGCGGATCAGCTCACGTGCCTGCTTATCGCCAAGCGGCTCGGTGGCGATAACATAGTTGTTGATCGGCATCACCCGGGCCGCCACTTCTGCCGACAAGTCACCGAGATAGCCATTACAGGCAAGGATCACAAAGCCCGCATGAACAGTGCCGGTGCCCGTCACCACCTTGCAGGGATCGCCGGCGGCACAGGATTTGACTTCGGTCATCTCGTGCAAGCGCGCGCCCGCTTTCACTGCCGCTCGCGCCAGGCCACGGGCAAAACTCAAGGGGTGCAGATGCCCCGCGTCCATGTCCAGCGTACCACCGTGATATGCATCGGTCCCGACCATTTCGCGAACCTCTTCGCGATCCACAAAACGGATATGCTGATAGTCGTATTCTGTGCGCAATTTCTCCGCATAGGCGCGCGCGCCCGCTACAAACCGTTCGCGGTGCATCGTGTGAAGATTGCCCCGTTTGAGATCGCATTCGATCCTGTGGCGTTTGACGAGAGACCGCAACAGGTCTTTGGCATCCTGGGCAATCTGCCAAAGCCGCCTTGCATCATCTTTGCCGACCATCTTCTCAAGACTGCCCTGCACAACACGCTGGCCTGAGCCGATCTGCCCGCCATTGCGGCCTGAAGCGCCCCAGCCGACCCGATGTGCGTCGAGCACCAACACGTCAAGACCGGCCTCTGCCAGATGCAGTGCTGCCGAGAGCCCCGTGAAGCCGGCCCCGACTACGCACACTTCACAGCTCGCATCGCCATCTAGCGGGGCAAAATCTGACAGTGGTACTGCCGATGCAGCGTAGTATGATGTCGGATGTTCGCCTGGCCGGTCATTGGCATAGAGCAGATTGCTGGACAGTGGCATCGAGGGTCCTGGCCTCAAAATGAACGGGAAATTGATGAAATCGACGTGGTGGTCGTCAATCGATCTTAGCGGTGACCGATATCGTTTCAACCCAATAGCGCCAATTGCCCGGCTTGGGCTGGTTGTCGAAGGTGACCGTTTCAGCAAAGGACGCCGAACCGGCGGGCGCGATGCCCAGGTCATAGAGTGCTAACCGGCGGTCGCCGATCGTGACGCATTTTACCTCCATTGTCGGCAGATCGATATCACCAGCAATGAAATCCGGACAGGAAAACAGCCGCACTCTAAAAACCACATCGCGGACCGCGTATTCGGTGTTGAGATTTGCCACCTTACCCGAAAACGCCCATGAAAAAAGATTCGGGCGCTCCGTCAGCTTGCCGTCACTGCCGCGGTACTGTTGTGTGCGAGGGCCGAACTGCTGATCATTGATCGCCACCTCCTGCGGCTTGATCGCCTCGCGCACCAATGCCGCCTTCCGTTCCAGCTCCCGGGTGTCTTTCAGCCGGTCATCGGCGGCCGGCGGCACCGCACGCTGCTCGGCCTCGCTCAGAAACAGCAAATAGACTGCAACAACTCCAGCGATGAAGACCAAAATGCCGACGGCCACCATCCGCGTGCGGTTTGAGTCCAGCACGAGGAACACCATTAGGAACAGAACAGCAAATAGAAACAACCAACCCATTGCAGCACATTAAACCTGGTAGACGGGAACAGATTACCGGTGAGCAATCCGTTTGCGAATATGGTCTCAATCGCCACATACAGCAACACCGGTACATGTGGCAAAGAGTCGAAGGCCCAATTGCGGCAATCCGCCCTGCGAGTTATATTGCGCCTATGGGAGGCTTATGTTAGACGTCAGCGCGGCTCGGCGGGGCGCCGTGGAGGGCGGTGAACGTTTCGAGGGATTTTGCAAGCAATATCAAAGCGTTGAATGCCAGATTCTTGGCACAATCAGCAATCATCAATAAACTATAAGAGAAGCTCACACGGTGGCGGGCAACGAACACACAGTTTCAGGAATGCCAGGGCGATATGCGACCGCATTATTCGAGCTCGCGTCTGAAACTGATTCCATCGAAACCGTTGGCGACGATCTCGGCCGGTTCCAGAGTCTGCTGGATGGATCCGAAGATCTGGTGCGCCTCGTAAGG